>CAIUHT010001459.1 GCA_903898975.1 uncultured Planctomycetaceae bacterium | reverse complement strand
TGCAGCAGGGCGGCGATCAGTTCCATCCGCATCCGCTCCCCCAGCGAGAGTTCTCGCACGGGTTGCCCGACCAGCCGGGTCACTTCCAGCAGTTCCGTCAGTTCGCCCAGTCGCGAACGGAAATCGGCCTCGTCGAGACCGTAAATTTCTTTGTGCAGCAGGAACGATTCCTGGGCGGGCAGATCCCACCAGAGCTGGTTCTTTTGGCCCATCACCAGGGCAAATCGGCGGCGATACGCCAACTCCCGTTTCCAGGGGACGTGCCCCATCACGGTGGCGGTTCCGGCGGTGGGCTGGATGAGCCCGGCGAGCAGCTTGAGCGTGGTGGTCTTGCCCGCCCCGTTGGGGCCCAGGAAGGCCACCATTTCGCCCGGTTCAATCCGGAACGAGACCCCCTTGACGGCTCGGACTTCGGTCTTCTGTCGGCGCAGCAGCGAGCGGATGGCGGCAACCACCCCTTCCTGCTTGCGGAAGACCGAATAAGTCTTCACCAGTCCTTCGACAACAATTCCCTGCATGGGGGGAGTGTAGCGCGTGCCCGCGGGGATGGCCAGCGTTGGAAAATCACGCTGCCAAAGCGGGCGACCAGCGGGCGCGCCCATCGGTCCAGGCCATCCACCAGCGGCCGCCCCCGCGACATCCACCGACACCGCCACTGATGAGCGTGGTGCCAAGGTCGCGCTCCGCGAGAGGCCGCAGCGGCGTGGCGAGTCGGAACAGCGGCATCCGGCCCTTTCGGGCCCTTGCGGTGGCCCCCGGGAGACCTTCCTATTCGCTCGAGGCCAGGACTCCTTTCTTAAGAATCAGGTTCGCGTAGTGAGCCGACTCACCGGTCGAGACCACGGCATAGGCCTGCTTCGCCCGCTCGTAAAAGGCATAACGTTCGAGGCGCGTGAGTTCGATGGTTCGCCCCTCGGCCGAGTGCAGTTGCTGCCGAAAGTCTTTCCAGATCACCGGCTCGGGGGCCTGGGAATCGACCGGTTGCATCACCAGGGCCACCTCGGTCACGAAGGTGTCGATGGGGAGCAGGCGCAGCACCCCCTGCAGCAGCGGACGCATTGGCAGGCCATCGGCGCGGACCAGGCGCTGGGCGTGGCTGGCCGCGGGAAAGTTGCCGTCGGCCAAAACCAACTCGTCACCGTGCCCCATTTCCATCAGCACCAGCATCAACTGGGGAGAGATCAGCGGAGAAATCTGTTTCAACATGCAGGTTGGCCATGGAAGGGAGAGAAGCCAGAGAAGCGTCGCCCCTGGCGAGCGACGGCACGAACAGGGGGATGACAGGCTCCGCTGCCACACCTGGCACGAAAGCGTGGCGATGCTCGCACGAAATCTGGGACGACAGTGTGTGTGGGGGGGGGCAGCTTTGTTTCAGCCGCGTCGGGGTGGTTTCCAGTCGGTGGAGAGTTCGCCGCGGGCCGCCAGCTGCACGGCTTCGAGCAACTGGGGGAGGGCGTGGCAGGTGTCGCTCACTTCGCGGAGCACTGTCGCCGCTCCGCTGGCCAGTCCTTCGGCCAGCCCGGCCAGTCGGTGTCGAAGTTCTGCCAGGAACTCCGCCTGTTCTTCGTCCGAGAGCC
>CAIUHT010001458.1 GCA_903898975.1 uncultured Planctomycetaceae bacterium | reverse complement strand
GTGGTTGTGGCCCCGGGTGACAATCAGGCAGTACGTTCCAGGATCGACGTCCAGCCCCGCGAGCGTCTGCTCGATGGGGCCGACCAACAGGCGTTTCGCCGCAGGAAACCTCGCGAGGTTGCAGTATTCCTCCCGGTCATCGGCCACCCAGATATCGAAGTCGGCGTCGTGCGCGAGCTGGGCGACCTTCTGTCCGACATGCCCCGCGCCCACCACCACCAGGCGACAGCGTTTCAGGAACGGAAGATACGAGATGCCTGCCGTGACATAAGGCCGGGGGCGGCCGGCGAGCGAGCGGAGATTCGCCACGAGGCGCGGAGGGGCGGGGTGGCGGGCGCGGGTCGCGATGATCTCGCCCCGCTCGTCACAGAGAAACCGGTCGGCCGCACCCACGACACCGGGCTCATTCTCGCCTGGGTCCAGCACCACCGCCTCGGTCACCGCCGCTCCCGCCAGCAACCTGGTCCGAAGCTCCTCGTAGTACTCGAGGGAATCGCCCGGGCGAATCGGATCGACCAGCATCCGCATGCGGCCGCCGCAGATCAGTCCGTCGTCCCAGCCGTAGTTGTCGTCCAGCTGGAATGTGAGCAGTTCGGGGCCACCATCCTTCAGCAGTTGCAGGCTGCGGCGTTTGACCTCGGCTTCCACGCAGCCCCCCCCCAGGGTGCCGACCTGGGAACCGTCGGCGAACACCAGCATGGTTGCCCCCGCCTTCTGCGGAGTCGAGCCGCGGGTTTCGACCAGCGCCGTGAAGGCGACCGGTTCGCCGCGGGCAAACGCGGCCAGGAGCGCCTCGAGAAGGGTCAACATCAACCGGAGTCCGGGAGCGGGAGGGGAGGGGGCGGGCAGGCGGGATTATTCCGCGATGACATACAGCGACTTTTCGGTGCGGACCACCAGGCTGTCGCGATAGATGGCGGGGCTGGCCAGGACGCCTGAATCGAGCTGGTTCTTCACCGGCTCGTTCCAGGTGGGGCCGGGGGGCACGATCGAAACTTCACCAGTCCGGCTGCAGAACAGCAGGTGCCCGTTGGCGAACAGGGGGGACGCGCTGAAGTTGCCCCCCAGCCGCTCGCGGTAGTGCGCTTCGCCCGACTTCAGGTCGAGGCACGACACAACGCCCTGGTCGGAGACAGTGTAGACCTCGTCGCCCACGACGATCGGCGAAGACATGGGGGGCACCTGCTTGGCGGTCCGCCAGGCAATGTGGCTGGCGGTGACATCCCCCTCGGCTCCCGCGACGCGGATCGCCAGCAGTTCGTGGGTCATGTAGCCACCGCAGATCAGCACAAGCCCCTGGGCGAAGACCGGGCGTGGAGCGTTCGAAAACCCTTCACCATGCCGACAGCGCCAGATCTCGCGGCCAGTTTCTGGTTCATAGGCGACGACCCACTGTGCTCCCACGGCGACCACCTGGTCCTGGTCCCCCACCCGGATGATGAGCGGAGTGCTGAAGGCCTTGTGGAAGTCGCCGTTCTCGCCCGTCATGGGCGGGCGTCGAGTCTGCCAGGCCTGGGTTCCCGTTTCGATCGAGAGTGCCACGACCGACTGCGTGGTGGTGCCATCGCAGGGGAAGATCAGCAGGTCGCCATAGACCACGGGAGTGCTGCCCGGGCCGACCCCATGTTCGACGGGAATGCGATTCTTCCAGACCAGTTGTGCCTTCTCGGTATCGACGCAG
>CAIUHT010001457.1 GCA_903898975.1 uncultured Planctomycetaceae bacterium | reverse complement strand
CTGCGGGAGACCTCGTACTTCGCCGCCACAGTGGTCGTCCGCCCCGCCAGCGATGTGGGGGCCACTGAGGCGGTCGTGGTCGAGCTGTTCAATCCCCACACCTGTGACCACGTGACGACGGTCGCCGGGGCTGCGCCACTGGCGGCCGACTTTTCGGCACCGCATGCCTTGCGGGCGTCCCGAGGAGGGAGTGGCCCCAATCCGCTGGACCTGTTCATCCATCCCGACGCCAACCGTGATGCGGAGGGGCTGTACTTCCTGGAGCCGTACCAGCCCGGGAAGATTCCCGTGGTGCTGGTCCATGGGCTGGTGTCGAGCCCCGGGACGTGGATCGACCTGGTGAATGACCTGCGGGCCCGGCGGGAGTTCACCGACCGATTCCAGATCTGGGCGTTCGGGTACGCGACGGGTCGGCCGTTCGTGCGGGCCGCCTCGGACCTGCGTCGGCAACTGGCGAAGGCCCGGGCCGAACTGCAGACCTGCGGTCCCGACCCGGCACTCGACAACCTCGTGCTGATCGGGCACAGCATGGGGGGCTGGTGTCGAAGCTGCAGGTGACCTGGGGTGGCGACCCGCTATGGGAAGCCATCTCCGACATTCCCCTGGAGCAGTTTGAACTGACCGAGTTCGAGCGGGCGCGGGCTCGCGAGCTGGTGTATTTCCAGCCCAACCTGTCCATCCGGCGGGTGATCTTCGTGGGGACGCCACACCGGGGGGCGGCAGCCGCGAGCCAACTGGTGGGACGGCTGAGTTCGACCCTGGTCCGTCGCGACTCGGGCGACTCGGCCTCCCTGGTGCGGGCGATCGAGCGCAATCAGTCGCTGCTGTCGCGGATTGGCGGGAGTCGCATTCCCACCAGCATCGACATGCTTGAGCCCACGAACCCGATGCTGCGGGCCATCGATGGTTTGCCGTTGGCCGATTGGGTCCACCTGCACACGGTCGCTGGAGAGTGGACCTTCACCATTGGCCCCGGACGCGGTGACGGCGTGGTGCCGCTGTCGAGCGCCGTGCATCCGCGGGCGGAATCGGAACTGGTGCTGAACGCCTCGCACACGGCGGTGCATCGCCGGCTCGAGACCGCGAATGAAGTGGAGCGAATCCTCGAGCAGCACATCGCCGAGGCGGCTCAACTGGGCTGGGGACCGCCATCCCATGCCCAGGGAGGTTTCACGCCGCAGGTGGAGGGGGAAGCCGGCCATGTGCCTCCTCCCGTGCCGGTGGAGAGCGACCTGCGCGACATCCCCCCGGCCGATTGAACGGAGTCCCCCGAGGCGGGATATACTGACGGGCCTGGGCGGCTGGACGACCCGGCAAACAAACGATTGAGTGCACGGGCGACCGGCCGACGGGAAAACGGTGGTGAAGCAGATCGCTGCGGGACATCAGGACGAGGTCGCGGACCGCCCGTCGATGGAAGGGGACCCCTCGCCCCCGTCCCACGGCACTTCCTCCGACGTGGGGAGTGGTGCGCCCCGTGGATCGGGCCGGCTGCTGGCCATCGATGGACTGCGGGGAGTGGCCTGCCTGGGGGTCGCGGTCTATCACCTGACCCGCTACGGGCAGACCGCCACCATCGCCCGCGAGGGAATTCCCGCAGTGCTGCTGTGGGTCGGCGATCATGGCTGGATCGGCGTGCAGATGTTCTTCGTGATCAGCGGATTTGTCATCGCGCACACGCTGCGTGACGCAGTGGTCGATGCCGGGTATGTCGGGAACTACGCCCTCCGCCGGTCACTGCGGCTCGATCCCCCGTATTGGGCGACTATCGGGCTGGTGCTGGCGATGCATGCCTGGTTCGCCGGGCGGCCGGGCTGGGTCTCGCCGCTCGACCTCCCCGATCCCCTCGACCCACCGCTGTCGTGGTGGCTGGTGGTGTCCCATGTGCTGTACATCCACAAGTTGCAGGGGTTCGACAGTCTCTCCGCCGGATTCTGGACCCTGACCATCGAGATCCAGTTCTACCTGCTGTATGTCTGCGCCCTCGGCGTGGCGCAGAAACTGGTCGCCCAGCCCGGCCAGACCCATCGCCTGCTGCTGGGGCTGTTTCTGCCCTTGGCCCCCCTCTCGCTCTGGTGGCTCAGCCCGCAACCGCGCGGCGATGCGTTGGTCTTCCACCATTTCTTCCTGTTTTTTTCGGGCTGCCTGGCTGGCTGGGCATTCAATGGACTGGTGTCGCGTCGCTGGCTGTGGGGTTGGCAGGCGGTGATGGCACTGACTCTCGTCGCCGAGGTGGTGGCTGGCGGTTCTGCCGCAGTTTGGGAAGCCTGGTTTTCCAATCGGGCCCTCAAGCTGTGGGCGGGAGTCGTCACGCCCCTGTGGATTGATTGGGCGGGGCAGACGGGCCGACTGTCGCGGCCG
>CAIUHT010001456.1 GCA_903898975.1 uncultured Planctomycetaceae bacterium | reverse complement strand
GCGGATGGTTGGCAACCAGCCAACCATCCGCTAAGCTGTTGTACGTCACGCCCGTCGGGTGCACGGAGATGGTCTGACCATCGACCGCCTGGGGTGACGGCTCCTGTTCGGAACGCATGGGCATTCTCCCCGCTCCCCCCCACGCTGATCGCGAGTGGCCGAAAGGCGACTCGAGCGTGGGTTGTTGCGCGCGCTGACAACTATTGAAATCACTCCGCTGGTGAGCTCCTCATGGCGACCCCTTCGACGCACTTCATCCGCTGCGACCGACTCCGCAAGTTTGGCAGTCTCAACGATGACTTCCAGCTCTCCAACCTGACCCAGATTCAGACGGAATCGTTCGCGCGGTTTCTGCAGTTGGAGGTCGATCCCCGGAAACGTGCCGATCATGGGCTCGAAGGGATCCTCCGCGAGATCTTCCCGGTCTCCAGCTACGACGGGACGTTCAAGCTCGAATTCGTCAAGTACGAACTGGGCAAGCCCCGCTATACGCCCACCGAGTGTCGCCAGCTCCGGCTGACCTACGGCCGACCGTTCCGGGTCTGGCTCCGCCTGGTCCGCGAGCAGACGACCGAAGAAGAAGTCTACCTGGGCGACATCCCCGTCATGCTGGGGGGTGGCGAGTTCATTATCAATGGCGCCGAGCGGGTGGTGGTCAGTCAGCTCCACCGTTCCCCCGGTGTCGATTTCGTCTCGAGCGCCGAGCCCGGCGAGCGGAAGACCTACTCCTGCCGAATCATCCCCGAACGGGGCAGCTGGATCGAGTTGAACATCTCCAAGCGGGAAACGCTGGGGGTGCGTATCGACCAGAGCGGCAAGTTCTCGGCGGTCACCCTGCTGCGGGCGATGGACCCCATCTATTCGTCCGACGCCGCGGTCATCCGCACCTTCTTCCCCACCAAGTTCGTCAAGGTGTCGGACGCCGAATTCCTCAAGCGGGTCACGGGCAAGTACGCCGCCGACGACCTGGTCTACCCGGCGAAGTCGGCCCGCTCGGGCGAGGTGATGGTCGAAGCCGGTCAGCAGATCACCGCCGACCTGGCGAAGGAACTCTCCGAGTCGGGGTTGGGGAAGATCGAGATCATCGAGCAGATGACCGATCCGCTGATCCTGAACAGCATCATCGAAGATGTGACGCACAGCCACCAGGAGGCGTTGCTCAAGATCTACGCCCGCCTGCGGCCTGGCAATCCCCCGCAGCTCGAGAAGGCGATCGAGCTGTTTCATGAGAAGTTCTTCGACGTCAACCGCTACCGCCTCGGGCGGGTTGGCCGGTTCCGCATCAACCGCAAGTTCGACCAGGACGTCCCCGACGACGTCATGACCCTGCGGGCCGAGGACTTCATCAACGCGATCCGCTACATCCTCAAGCTGCGGGGCAACGACCCCTCGGTCAGCGTCGATGACATCGACAACCTGGGGAACCGCCGCCTGCGGACGATCGACGAGCTCGCCTGCGACGAGATCCGCAAGGGCTTTCTCAAGCTCCGGCGGACTGTGCAGGAGCGGATGAGCCTGAAGGACGCTCCCGAGATGAGCCCCCGCACGCTCGTGAACCCCAAGAGCGTGTCGGCGGCGATCGAGTACTTCTTCGGCCGCAGCGAACTTTCGCAGGTGGTTGACCAGACCAATCCGCTCTCGACGCTGACGCACGAACGTCGGCTGTCGGCGTTGGGCCCGGGCGGGCTGAACCGCAAGCGAGCCGGGTTTGAAGTCCGCGACGTGCACATTTCGCACTACGGCCGCATCTGCCCCATCGAGACGCCTGAAGGAACGAACATCGGGCTGATCTCCAGCCTGTCGATTTTCGCCCAGGTCGATGACTACGGCTTCCTGATCACCCCCTACCGGGTGATCAAGGGGGGCAAGGTGACCGAAGAGATCCGCTGGCTGCGGGCCGATGAAGAGACCAACGCCTTCCTGGCTCCCGCCGACACCCCGGTCGAAGGGGGGAAGCTGGCGGAAGAACGCGTGCTGGTCCGCAACCGCGGTGACTTCGTGCACGTCGACGCCAAGCAGGTCGACTACATGGACGTCGCTCCCTGCCAGATGGTCGGCGTTTCGGCCGGACTGATCCCGTTCCTCGAGCACGACGACGCGAACCGCGCGTTGATGGGTTCGAACATGCAACGGCAGGCGGTCCCGCTGCTGGTGACCGAACCCCCCGTGGTCGGCACCGGTCTCGAGAAGGCGGTCGCCGAGAACTCGGGAATGCTGATCCGGGCCGAGAAATCGGGCACGGTCAACTACGTCGATGCCGACCGCATTGAAGTCGATGGCCGGATCTACCCGCTGCAGAAGTACACCGGGCTCAACGAGCGGACCTGTCTCAACCAGCGTCCGACGGTTCGCCCGGGGCAGAAGGTGAAGAAGGGGCAGGTCATGTGCGACACGGCGGCGACCCGCGACGGGGAGCTGGCGCTGGGTCGCAACGTGCTGGTCGCCTTCATGTCGTGGGACGGGTACAACTTCGAAGACGCCATCATCCTCTCGGAGCGACTGGTCAAGGAGGACGTCTACACGTCGATTCACATCGACGAATTCGACGTCGAAATCCGCGAGACCAAGCTGGGCAAGGAAGAGTTCACCCGCGACATCCCGAACGTCGCCGAGAAGGCCCTGCGGCACCTGGGCGAAGACGGCATTGTGCAGGTGGGAACCCGGGTCTCCCCGGGGGACATCCTGGTGGGCAAGGTCTCGCCCAAGGCGAAGACCGAGCTGACCCCGGAAGAAAAGCTGCTCGCCGCGATCTTCGGCCGGGCGGGCGAAGATGTGAAGAACGAGTCGCTCGATGTCCCCTCGGGGGTCGAGGGCATCGTCATCGAGACGCAGAAGTTCTCGCGGAAGATGAGCCTGAGCGAGTCGGAGCGGCGCAAGTTTGACGCCGAGCTGAAGGCCCGCGAGGACGAAGGGGCGAAGGAGATCGCGGCGGCGTTCCTGAAGTTCCTGCCGACCTTCGAGAAGGTCTTCGGCAAGGTGCACGACGACGAAGGCCGGGCGCTGAAGGATGCCGACGAAAAGGCGGTCGACAAGTTCGCGACCAACTTCAAGGACTGGTTCGAGAAGCAGACTCCGGGAAGTCCGCAGAAGCGGGCGGAGTGCCTGGAATGCATCCGCGAGAACTTCGGCCCGGTCGACCTGGCGATCGACAATCGGGACCGGGTGCTGAACACGCTCAAGCGGGGTGATGAGCTCCCGTCGGGTGTGCTGCAGATGGTCAAGGTGTACGTGGCGTCGAAGCGGGTGATCTCGGTCGGCGACAAGATGGCGGGCCGGCACGGGAACAAGGGGGTGATTTCCAAGATCCTGCCGATCGAGGACATGCCCTACCTGGAAGATGGCACGCCGGTCGACATCATTTTGAACCCGCTGGGGGTTCCAAGCCGCATGAATGTGGGTCAGATTCTCGAGACCCACCTCGGCTGGGCGATGACCAACCTGGGTTACCGCGCGGTCTGCCCTGTGTTCGACGGCGGCACGGAAGAGGCGATCGCCGAGCAGCTGGAAGAGGCGGGTCTCCCGAAGGATGGGAAGACCAGGCTGTTCGACGGCCGCACGGGCGAGATGTTCGAGCAGAAGGTGACCGTCGGCACGATCTACATGCTGAAGCTGCACCACCTGGTCGACGACAAGGTGCATGCCCGGGCGACCGGTCCCTACTCGCTGATCACGCAGCAGCCGCTGGGTGGCAAGGCGCGGTTTGGCGGACAGCGGTTCGGCGAAATGGAAGTGTGGGCGCTCGAGGCGTACGGTGCCGCCTACATCCTGCAGGAACTGCTGACCGTGAAGAGCGACGACGTCGAAGGGCGGACCAAGATTTACGAATCGATGGTCAAGGGCGAGAACACCCTGGAAGCGGGGACACCCGCGAGCTTCGACGTGCTGAACAACGAAATCCGCGGCCTGGCCCTGAACCTGCAGCTCGAGAAGAAGCAGATCTAGGCCGGAATCGCCCCGTTCGCGGCCCCGCGTCCCTTCGGGGACGTGGCGGGCCCCCCTGTCGCAGCCAACATTTTTCAGCCAGCTCGTACTTTTGGAGTGGTTCACGTGAGCAATGCCGCCGCCGACAATGTGTATGATCGCGTCAACGACTACGGCGCCGTCAAGATCGGTCTGGCCAGCCCGCACGAAATCCGCAGCTGGTCGTTCGGGGAGGTGAAGAAGCCCGAGACGATCAACTACCGGACCTACCGTCCCGAGCGGGATGGCCTGTTCTGCGAGAAGATCTTCGGCCCGGAAAAGGACTGGGAGTGCGCCTGCGGCAAGTACCGCGGCATGAAGTACAAGGGGATGATCTGCGACCGCTGCGGGGTCAAGGTGACCCACAGCCGGGTGCGGCGGAAGCGGATGGGTCACATCGACCTCGCCGCGCCGGTCGTGCACATCTGGTTCTTCAAGACGATGCCCAGCCGGCTGGGCGCGCTGCTGAACATGAAGTCGTCGAGCCTGGAAAAGGTGATCTACTT
>CAIUHT010001455.1 GCA_903898975.1 uncultured Planctomycetaceae bacterium | reverse complement strand
TGAGCGCTGCACCACCTCCCCCCGCGCAGGTGATGTGGCTCTGCCTCGAGACGGGGCGCCTGAGCGAAGGGCCCCGTCCAGCGTCTGCGGACGAGGCCCCGCGGGTCAATCCCGAGACAGGCCGCCCGACGCTGGTGCAGGCTCTGTACTGTGTGAAGTGCCAGGGGTGGCGACCCAGGCCCCCTGCGGCGGTTCGCGAGCGGATGCCGGGCGGTCCCGTCTGCCCCAAAACCCGGTCGCCCCTGTTCGAAACCGCTCCCCCGGGGGCAGCGCGGGAAGTCGCCCGCTAGTTGGGCTGGCTCCACCCGCCCTGGGCTGGTGTGGATCTGGCCTGAGAGTCCGAAAGTCCAACTCGAGTCGTTCCCAACAACAACTGTCTTCAACCAGATGGGCCACCAGGCGGCCGGGGGGAGAACTGGCCGAAAAGTGGCCGGTGACCACGATCGAGTGGGGCTGGTTGGCTCGACCTGAAGTCTGCTACAACAACGTGACCAACGCGGGCGACATGACCGCCCGATCTTTTGCGAGGATGGCTGACCATGAATTCACTGCGAACGCGTCTGGTGCTGGGCATGACCGCCCTGGCGGTTGTCGTCCGGATCGCCCCGTACCTGGCTGATCGGGCCGGGTTGCTCCCCCTCGCCGATTTCAGCGGGAGCCTGCTGAGCGTCGCCCCGGTGTCGGCGATGTTCCTGTTTGGGGGGGCCCGGCTGAAAAATCGCGGGCTGGGTCTGCTGGCCCCTCTCGCCGCCCTGGTGATTTCCGATGTGCTCATCGGCGCCATCATGGCCGACCCGCTCTTCTACACGCTCGACCCGACGCGCGGCGCGGTGGTCTTCGGCATGATCCTCATCGCCGGGCTGGGTGGCACCTTGTCGGAAGAGGCCTCTCCCCTGCGGATCGCGGGGACGGCGGTCGTGGGCGAGGTGCTGTTCTACCTGGTCACCAACTTCGCCTTCTGGATCTTCACCGACTGGTACCCGCACACGGCGGCCGGGCTGGTGACGAACTACACGCTGGCCCTCCCCTTCCTCGGCCGGCAGTTGCTGGGCATGGCGGTCTGGGGAACCGTGCTGTTCGGAGGCCTGGCCTGGGCTGAGCGGGGAGTTCGCCACTCAGCCCGCCAATGGAGCTGACGCCGTTCTTTCAGCACGCTCTCCCTGCCTTGCGGGAGAGCGATCCGCAGGCCGCAACGCAGATTGTCGACGCGGTGCTGCGGAGCGCCCAGGAAGCGCGGGCCAGCGACATCCACCTCGTCCCCGGGCCACTCGGCCTGGCCATGCACTGGCGGATTGACGGAGTGCTGCAACCCGTCTGGACGTTTGGCCCCGAGCTCGGGCCCCGCCTGACAACCCGCCTCAAGGTGCTCTCGCACCTCCTCACCTACCGCACCGATGTGCCCCAGGAGGGTCGCATTGTGGCTGGAGCCGACCCCACCGGGGTCGAGACGCGGGTCAGCAGCTTTCCCACGCTGCATGGCGAAAAGGTGGTGGTCCGCCTCTTCCAGCAGGCGGCTCGCCATCGCCTGGTCGCCGACCTGGGGCTCCCCCCCGACATCGAGCACGATTTCCGCGGGCTGCTCGACCGCGTGAGCGGACTGTTGCTGATTGTGGGCCCCGCGGGCAGCGGGAAGACCACCACCGCCTACGCTGCACTCCGCGAACTGGTCGAACACACCGCCGGCCAGCGGAGCCTCGTCTCGCTGGAAGACCCCATCGAGGTCGAGGTCCCCGGAGTGGCCCAGTCGCAGGTCAACTCCGCAGCCGGCTTCGACCTGGTGACTGGACTGCGGTCGCTCATGCGGCAAGACCCCGAGGTGATCTCCATCGGCGAGATTCGCGACGCCGCCACGGCACAGGTCGCCGTCCAGGCCGCTCTCACAGGCCACCTGGTGCTCTCCACTTTTCACGCGCACAACGCCCATGGGGCCCTCCAGCGCCTGCACGACCTCGAGATCGAGCCGGGGTTGCTGCGGGGCCTGGTCCGGGGGATCCTGGCCCAGAGACTGCTCCGGCGGTTATGCCACTGCGGGGTCGCAAGTTCGGCCCCGGCCGATCGGCTGGGCTGGCCAGTGGAGAACTGCCGGCGTCCCGTCGGCTGCCCCGACTGCCTGGGCACCGGCTACCACGGTCGCTTCCCGTTGGCCGAACTGCTGACCGAACACGACCTGCAGGCCTCTGCCAGTGGCCCGCGCACGCTGTCGAACCAGGAGCTGTCCGCCCGACATCTGGCCGACTGGGATTGGGCCGCGCGCGAGCAGGCCGCCGTGGAACGTGGCTGGGCCAGCCTCGCGGTCCGCGGTCTGTCGGCCCTGCGGGAAGGCCGGACCAGTGCCGTCGAACTGCACCGGGCCCTGGGCAGCACCACTCCGCCCCCAATCCGCGCCGCAGCGAGTGGTGCTCAGCCACCTGGCTGAGCGACACCACAGTCCACCGTGGGC
>CAIUHT010001454.1 GCA_903898975.1 uncultured Planctomycetaceae bacterium | reverse complement strand
TGGAAACCGCCTCGCCGATGTTGTCGGCCCGCTTGCGGTCGGTCCGCTGCACCACATCGATCCCCCGCAGCGGGAGGAACCAGTCCTCGACGGGGACCGGGGTCAGCTTCACGTTCCGCGACTCTTTGCTCCCCGGGGTTTTGACATCCAGTTGAATCTCATTGAGCGGGAAAGACTGCATCGCCATGAAGCTGGCGGGCCAGTTCAGCCGCTCTTCCCCCAGGGGAATCACCACGGCCTGGCCGGGGAGATTCTGCGGGGTCCCGCCGGGAATCTCGGTCTCGCGGGGCAGAATCGCCAGGGAATTGATGGTGTCTCCCTCGCGGATGCCGGCCTCCTCGGCGGGGCTGCCCGGTTCCACGGCGACCACATGGTGCAACACGTTGAGTGCCACCCCCAGCGAGGCGATCGCGAGCGGGCAACTGGTGACCGATAGGTCGGGGCGATCGATCCACTCGGGCCGGGCCTGGGGGGTGACCATCACGGTCACGGTCACGGGGGTGCCGCCACTCACCTCGCGACGACACGTCAACTCCAGTTCCTCCCCCGAATGCTGGTGGAAGAAGTCGGGCAACCGCAAGACGTCGAGATCTTTCCCAACCTGCAGAACCTGCCCCCCCACGTCGATGGAGGTGATGGTGTCGCCCACGCGGAGACGCGATTCGCCTTCCCCCTGGTCGGCGGGGGAACCCGCCTGGATGGCCCGGATCTTGCCAATCGCCATCCGCAGTCCCAACGAGTGAAAGCGGTTGGGCTCGACCCGGATGGGGGTGACCGCCGCCGACTCGGGCTCGCCCTTGCGGCGGACCCCGAACGTCACCGTCTCACTGCGGAGGTCGGACAGCGCCTGCGACAGGTCGGAATAGGTTTTCAGTTGGCGGTCGTCGATCGAGACCAGCCGGTCTCCCCCGGCGAAGGGGGGTTCGGCGCGGGCGGCGCTCAACGCGGGAACCACCGGGCGCCGGCCTCCCGTTCGTTCGCCCAACGCGAGGTCGCGTTCGACCTCGGCGTGAATCGAGGGGAAGAGTTCGTCGGGGTTGTTCGGGTCGCGGGCCGGTTCGACCTGCAGGGCAATCCGCTTCCCCCGGCGTTCGACTTCGAGGTCGATTTTCTCGCCGTTGTCGGACAGCGCGACGGCGCGGCGGAGGTCGGCGAAGCCCAGCTTGGGCCCGGCCTGCCGGCCGATCCGCACGATATGATCGCCCGGCTGCAGCCCGGCATTCCACGCCGGCATTCCGGGCACCACCGACCCGATCACCGCCGGGTTGTACTGCACCGAGATCCCGAAGGCGAGAATGAAGAACAGGACCGCCGAGATCATGTTCATGATGACCCCCGCCGAGATGATCGCCATCCGCTGCGGGACCGACTTGGCGGTGTACGAGCGCGGGTTCTGCGCAATCTGGTCACTGGTCATCTGCGAGGGGTCGGCATCATCCTGCCCCAGCATCTTGACGTAGCCCCCCAGCGGGAGCAGCGAGAGGGCGTATTCGGTCTCCCCCCTGGTGAATTTGAACAGCAGCGGGCCAAACCCGATGCTGAACCGCTCGACCTTGACCCCGCACCACTTGGCGACGGCGAAATGGCCGAGTTCGTGGATGAAGATCACCAGGCCCAGCCCCAGCGCGGCCAGGATCACGCTCCACGTGTCGGCCAGCGACCAAGCTATCAGCACACCCATCGCGTCACCTCGTGTCTGGCCCACGCATCCAGCCGCCACAGGGTGGCCAGTTGGGGTTGGGGCTCGTAATCATGCGCATCAAGCACCGCCCGACAGGCGGTGGCGATATCGCGGAACCGGATCCGCCCCTCAAGAAACAGGGCCACGGCCTGTTCATTGGCGGCATTCAGCACGGCACCACACGTTCCTCCCCGCCGGGCCACCTCGAACCCCAGCGCCAGGGCCGGGAACGTCTCGAGGTCGGGAGGATGAAAATCGAGTTGGAACGCCTTTCGCCAGTCCAGCTTGGGCGACAGCCCCGCGACCCGATCGGGCCACGTGAGGGCGTATTGAATGGGCAGCTTCATGTCGGGGGGCGACAGTTGCGCCACGACCGAACCATCAACGAATTCGACAAACGAATGCACGATCGACTGGGGATGGACCACCACCTCGATCTGGTCGGCCCGCAGGTCGAACAGCCACCGCGCCTCGATCACCTCGAGGGCCTTGTTCATGAGGGTGGCCGAGTCGATGGT
>CAIUHT010001453.1 GCA_903898975.1 uncultured Planctomycetaceae bacterium | reverse complement strand
GTGAAGAGCCCAAATCCGGCGTTCAGCCATGTCGACGTGCCATTGGCCAGCACGTTCATCCTCAGCAGCAAGGAGGACAAGGAGGCCTATGTGCAGCCGGTCGTCGGCAAGTCCGGCTATACATTCACGGTGAATGTCGGCAAGCCGCCTGCCGAGGCGAAAGCGGGAACTAAATCCGCACGCGGTCCAAACTTCACATGCCTGATGTCAGATACCGCAATACCCGGTGACCATATCAAATCCGAGGCAATGGCCGGAAGAATGGGGCAACGGTTGATGGCGATCGTCGCTGAGGGCACACGCGGTCGAGTTTATCTGGCACCGTCCGAAATGCATGAAATAATTGCCAAGTCAGCCAATTCGAAAGACGCAGCCGCCGCTATTCATGTCCCGATTGCGAATGATCCGCGAGCGTTATGGTGCCTGCTCTACGGCCTAAATCATTTTGACCATCTCTTCACTCAGCGGCAGTTAGTGGCATTGACGACGTTCAGTGATCTCGTCGGTGAGGCACGAGAGCGGATTCACCGGGATGCGATTGCCGCCTGGCCTCCGAATGACGACACACCCCTCGACACCGGAGGCGCCGGCGCACGAGCTTACGCCGAAGCGGTGAGCGTTTATCTGGGGCTGGGCGTCAGCAAGCTTACCGACTACAGCAGTGTGCTGGTAGTATGGAGCCCGACGCGGGACCAGCTCAAAACCACCTTCTCCCGCCAAGCCCTGCCAATGGCGTGGGACTTCGCGGAAACAAATAGCTTTGCAGAGGCCGCAGGTGACCTGACTGTAACACTGGAGGGTATTTGCCGTACCATCAACGCTTTGGGAGTGAGAGTTGCCGGTGCTGCGTCACAATCCGTTTCTCAATCGCAAGTCATCACACAGGGCAACTTCGTTTCTACTGATCCCCCCTACTACGACAACATCGGCTACGCCGACCTGTCGGACTTTTTTTACGTCTGGCTCCGCCGATCACTACGGTCGGTTTTCCCACGCCTGCTCGCTACCATCGCGGTGCCCAAGGCCGAGGAATTGGTCGCCACGCCGTACAGGCACGGTACAAAGGACAATGCCGAGAAGTTCTTCCTCAGGGGTATGACCGAAGCGATGCACAACATTGCCGTGCAGGCTCACCCGGCTGCCCCGATCACGATTTACTACGCCTTCAAACAGTCGGAGACTGAGTCTTCTGAGGGCACATCGTCGAGCGGTTGGGAAACGTTCCTCGATGCCGTCCTGAAGTCCGGCCTCGCAATCACTGGCACTTGGCCGATGCGGACAGAGCGCGCTGAGCGATCAGTCAGCCTCGGCACAAACTCCCTGGCCTCGTCCATCATTCTCGTATGTCGACCGAGACCGAATGTAGCCGGGACTATCGATCGCCGCAAATTCCAAAGGCTGCTTAACGAGTCGCTGCCGCTGGCCTTGGACGCCATGACACGCGAGAGTGAAGGTCTGCACTCGCCCGTAGCCCCCGTCGATCTGTCGCAAGCGATCATTGGTCCCGGCATGGCGATCTTCAGCCGATACAGCGCCGTTCTTGACGCCGATGGCTCCCCAATGTCCGTGAAGACCGCCCTCCAGCTCATCAACCGCTTTCTCGCCGACGACGATTTCGACCCCGACACCCAGTTCTGCCTCCGCTGGTTTGAGCAGCATCGCTGGGAGGCCGGTCAGTTCGGCGAAGCTGATGTCCTGGCTCGTGCCAAAGGGACCAGCGTCGAAGGAGTCAAGCAATCCGGTGTGATTTCTGCATCCAGCGGCAAAGTGCAGCTTGTCCGGCCTGCGGAGTACCCGGCCGACTGGGACCCGGCCACCGATCAACGACTTCCAATTTGGGAAGCCCTCCACCAGCTCATCCGCATTTTCCGAACGGATGGGGAATCTGCGTCCGGTCGAGTCCTTTCCCAAATCGAATCCAAAGCCGAACCGGTCCGTCAGCTTGCCT
>CAIUHT010001452.1 GCA_903898975.1 uncultured Planctomycetaceae bacterium | reverse complement strand
GCGTTCCGAGACCGGGCAGCCCCTGACCGGGGTCTGGATCGAAGCCGACCAGAAGGTGAAGCGTTACCTCGAAGAGGCACGTTCGCTGCAGAACCCCGACGGGTCATTCTCGGCAAACCACTTTCTCGGCCCGGGACAGAGCACGGAATTCACCAAGCGGATTTCGACCTCGGGCCACCAGCTGGAATGGCTGATGATGGCTTTGCCGCAGTCGCGGCTGAATGAAGAGTGGGTGCAGCGGGGGATTACGAACGTGGCCCGCGACCTGATTGTGAATCGGAACACGGAAGCCGACTGCGGTCCGCTGTTCCATGCCCTGCACTCGCTGGTTCTCTACCGGCAACGGACGGTGCCCGGATACGAAGAGCCCAAGTTCAACTCGCACGTGAAGCTGGCACAGCGACGCCACAAGGGGCGGGTGACTCTGGAAGACCAGCCGTCGCGGACGCTGCCGCCGGTGGCCCGACCCACCACGACGGTGCGGCCGGCCTCGTACGAACCTCTCATGCCTGCGGCGGACGAGCAGCAGGCAGAGACCGCAGTCGAGCCGGCGACCGAGCAGGTCCTCGACCGGGCGGTCGAGCAGGCAGCCGAGCAGGAATAGGTCTGATTCGAGTAAGGCAGGCAGCGTGACTGCTGACCGCGACAATCACCAGGTGGGCCATGGCAGAGGCGTAGTGCCACGCCTGACGAGAATAGAAGCCGCGCAGGTCGGATGGCCGCGCGGCTTCGTTCATTTCGGGACCAGTCGGTTCGCGTCGCGATGACGAGACCGATCGGCGAGACGATGGACGGGCTGACGGCACCCCGCGGGCCTTCGGACGAGTGCATTCACGGCGCTCACCGTTCACCGGGTTGAACCGACCGGGGCCGAATGAGTGGAAGCCGAATGAGCGGGGGCCGCAGGGGACCGATTTGACGAAGGTGCATTCTTCGTGCTGCAAGCCGGCGAGCCTCGAGAGCAGGGCCGAGGGAGCAGCGCCGAGGCAGCGGGGCCGGCGGTGTTGAGCCTGGCGGCGCGACTTGTATGATGCCCGCACGTCGACTGGTTTGGCGTGGAATCCCGGTCTGCCCGATGGGGGGACGTGTTGGGAAACTGGGCCACCAGGAAGCGACGTCAGGGGCGAGGCCGCGGTGGTTGCTGCGGTGCGCCCTGCTCATTCCCGCCGACTCTGCGGAAGGCCCAGCATGGCGACCGGTCCCGACTCCGATCTGGTTCCCGACGATGTGATTCCCCATCGGAATCTCCCGCCGCTGCGGTGGCGCGACCTGCCCGAGGCGCCCGCCTGGCGGCAACTGGTTGGTCCCAGCGTGATTCTCGCCGGGCTGGCGCTCGGCTCGGGCGAGTTCATCTTCTGGCCGTACATCACCTATCGCAGCGGGTTCGTGTTCTTCTGGGCCTGCCTGCTGGGAGTGATCACCCAGTACTTCCTCAACCTTGAGATCGAGCGCTGGACCCTCGCCACGGGGGAGAGTGCGATCACCGGGTTCTGCCGGCTGAGCAAGGCCTGGGGACCGGTCATGCTGCTGTTGAACATCTTGCCCTGGATCTGGCCTGGCTGGGCGACCGGGGCGGGGAAGCTGTTGAGCTGGCTGATCTTCGGACCGCAACTCAAGGCGGCGACACTGGCGATCCCGCTGCTCTGGGGAGGCGGGGGCGAGACCGCCCCGCTGGAACTTCCTGCGGCAGTGGCCGAGCAGGGGACACTGGCCCGTGCCCGCCAGGGAGGCTGGGAGCTGAAGTGGACCGGGCCCCTGTCGGCCGAGCAGTCAGAACTGCTGCGCGGCTGTTCGGACCGGCCGGAATGGCAGGGGGCACTGGCCCGGCTGGAGCAGCACAATCGCCGGACGGGGGGAACCGAACTGCAGACCCCCTGGTTCAATTGGATCTCGATTGCCACGCTCTGGATGATTGGCCTGGTGCTGACGTCGAGTCCGGTGGTTTACAACACGGTGGAGCGGCTGCAGTCTTGGCTGGTGTTGCTGATTGTGGCGTCAGCCGTGGTGCTGGGGGTGCTGCTGATCAAGCCCTGGGCGATCACGGCGATGCTGGCGGGACTGGGGCGCGTGGGGAGTGTGCCCGGGCCGGAGAGCGGGCTCGAGCAGATGGCGTTGCTGGGGGCGCTGGCGTTCGCCGGGGCGGGGGGAACGATGAACCTCGGGCAGAGCAACTTCATCAAGGACAAAGGGTACGGGATGGGGAAGTACATCGGGCGGATCACCAGCCCGATCACCGGGAATGAAGAGGCGAGAT
>CAIUHT010001451.1 GCA_903898975.1 uncultured Planctomycetaceae bacterium | reverse complement strand
GTTCCGCAGTTCTCCCGAGTGAATCGCGTCGATGATGGCCCGGGTCTGCGCCAGCTTCATCCGGCTTCCCGTCCCGTACGCCCCTCCCGTCCAGCCCGTGTTCACCAGCCAGACCCGCGACTGATGCCGGCGGATCCGCTCGGCCAGCAGTTCGGCGTACTTCCGCGGATGCCACACCAGGAATGGTCCGCCAAAGCAGGGGGAGAAGGTCGCCGAGGGTTCGCGGACGCCTTCCTCCGTCCCGGCGATCTTGGCGGTGTAGCCCGAGATGAAGTGGTACATCGCCTGCTGCGGGTTGAGGGACGCGACGGGGGGCAGCACCCCAAAGGCGTCGCAGGTGAGGAAGATGACATCGGTGGGGTGCCCGGCGACACACGGAATGCGGGCGTTGGGAATGTACTCGATGGGGTACGCCCCGCGGGTGTTTTCGGTGATGCTGGCATCGGTGAAATCGACCCGATGGTCGGCCTGCACCACGACGTTCTCGAGGATCGACCCGAAGCGGATCGCCCGGTAGATGTCGGGTTCCGACTCGGCGGTCAGGTTGATTGCCTTGGCGTAGCAGCCTCCCTCGATGTTGAAGATGCCGTCATCGCTCCAGCCATGCTCGTCGTCGCCAATGAGCAGCCGGCGGGGGTCTGCCGAGAGGGTGGTCTTCCCGGTGCCGGAGAGGCCGAACAGCAGCGAGGACTGGCCGGTTTCCCGCGAGCAGGTGGCGGCACAGTGCATCGAGAGGACCCCGTTTTTGGGGCCGAGGTAGTTCATGACGGTGAACACCCCTTTCTTCATTTCGCCGGCGTATTCGGTCCCAAGGATGACGAGTTCACCTTCTTCGAACGAGACGTCGATGCTGGTCTTCGAGCCCATGCCGGCCGTGAGTTGATTGGCGGGGAACGACCCGGCGTTGTAGATGGTGAGGTCGGGGTTTTCGAAGGTGGCCAGCTCATCGCGGGTGGGGCGGATGAGCATGGTGTGCATGAAGAGGGCGTGGTAGGGGCGCGAGCAGATGACGCGGACCTTGAGGCGGTAGCGGGGGTCCCACCCGGCGAAGCCGTCGAAGCAATAGAGACGTTCCCGGGTGTTGAGGTAATCGCGGGCCCGCTCGCGATTGATGGCGAAGGCGTGCGGATCGAGGGGGATGTTGACCGACCCCCACCAGATGTCTCCCTCAGAGCGGGAATCGCGGACCACCCGCTTGTCGCGGGGGGAGCGGCCGGTCTTCGAGCCCGAGTAGGCGACCAGGGCGCCGTTGTCGGCAATGACGGTGCGGTTGTCGTAGAGGATGCCATGCTCGTACAGCGCGCTGGGGTGCAGGTTGCGGTGCACCTCGGAGACGTGCAGATCGTATTCCCGCAGAGAGAAGGGGGCAGTCATCGCAGTGGCTCCCGGGCATGAGAGGTTGAGGAGAGGCGGATGGCAGGCAGATCGGACCGTCGGGGGGGACCTTGCTTCGTGGCCCCCAGTCGCGCGAGGGACAATTTCTCCCACCGCCTTCCTCGAAAAGCCCTCCTCGAACAGAGGAGAGCCGAGGCCGGCGTTCGTGCCGGGAGTGGCATCGGGGAGAACCCCCCGGGACCGCAGGTGGTTTCGCGTACAGCCAGCTTGCTGGGGGACAGTGCCGATCTTCCTCTCCACAGATTCGCAGAGGGTGGCCGGTGTGGGAAGAGATCGGGGCTGGGCGGGGCGTGCCGAGAGCGGGTTGGCACAGTGCGAATGCGTCCGACTGCGACCGAATGCTGCCAACAGCTGAGGGCTGAGCCTGGCCTGTCAGGGCGAGTTGAGGGTCTTGCGTCGGCCTCGGCAACAGCCGTACGCATCGATTACTGTTGCCCTGGGGGCAGCGACAGTTGGAAGTGGCGGGAGAGTGTGGTGGGGAGCCCGGGAACCTGGCTGGAGTCCCCAAGCGTGAACCGGTCGAGTTGCGTGGTGTTGATCTCAGGACGTGGGCGACTGTGGTGTCGAAGCGGAGGTTGACGCTGAGGTCGACCCTGGTATTGATTGCCAGGAGAAGGCATTGCGACGGTGAGCGATAGACCGGTAGACTCGGGTCTTGCTCGGGCCAGTCAGCAGGGACCGGTGGCCCGGCTGTGTGGGGCTGTGGCTGGTCGTCTGCGCCCTGCCGGTGGCCGCTTCGGGCGTGGTCCCGGGCGACACGTCCGCGTTTTTCCCTGCGTCCTGTCGAACCCCGAATGCCATGAACCAAGATGCCTGGATGGTGACGGGGGGGGCCGGTTTCATCGGCAGCAACTTCGTGCGCCGCCAGGTGCTGGAATCGGGACGCCGGCTGGTGAACCTCGACCGGTTGACCTACGCGGGGAATCTCGATTCGCTCGAGGGGGTCCTGCACGACCCCCGGCACCTGTTCATTCGCGGTGACATTGCCGACCGCCCCACCGTGCTGTCGCTGCTGCGAACGCACCGGCCGGCGGTCGTGGTGAACTTCGCCGCCGAATCGCATGTCGATCGCTCGATCGACGGTCCCCGGGTGTTCATCGAGACCAACGTGCTGGGCACGGTCGAACTGCTGGGGGCGGTGCTCGAATACTGGCGGTCGCTTGCGCCCGCCGAGCAGGAACGCTTTCGGTTGTTGCACGTCTCGACCGACGAAGTCTACGGTTCGCTGGGGCCGACCGGGGCGTTCACCGAGACCACCCCGTACGCGCCGAACTCCCCCTACTCGGCCAGCAAGGCGGCGTCTGACCACCTGGTCCGCGCCTTTCATCACACCTACGGGCTGCCGGTGCTGACCACCAACTGCTCGAACAACTACGGCCCCCGGCAGTTTCCCGAGAAACTGATCCCCCTGATGATTCTGAACGCCCTGCGGGGGCGGCCACTGCCCATTTATGGCGACGGTCTGAATGTGCGCGACTGGCTGTATGTGGATGACCATTGCCGGGCGATTGAGACGGTGATCGCGGCGGGCCGGGTGGGCGAGGTGTACAACATCGGGGGGAACTGCGAGCGGACGAATCGGGCGATTGTCGAGGCGATCTGCAGCCTGATGGATGAGCTGCGGCCCCAGTTGCCGCACCGTCCCTGCCGCTCGCTGATCACCTTCGTGGCCGACCGCCCGGGGCACGACCGGCGGTATGCGATTGACTGCTCGAAGATCGAGCGGGAACTGGGGTGGCGACCGACCGTCGATTTTGAAGCGGGCCTGCGGGCGACCATCCGCTGGTATCTCGACAACCCGGGCTGGGTCGAGCGGGTGACCTCGGGCTCGTACCGTGGTGAACGACTGGGGGTGGTGCCGGGGTCGGCAGCGGGTCTCCCCGGCCAGGTTCCATGAGTCTTCAGGACCATCAAGGAGGAGCGATGGCGGGTGCTGCCCGGGGATGCGAAAAGGGAATTGTGCTGGCGGGGGGGGCGGGGACCCGGCTGCATCCAATGACCAAGGCGGTGAGCAAGCAGTTGCTGCCGGTCTACGACAAGCCGATGGTGTATTACCCCCTGTCGGCGCTGATGCTGGCGGGGATCCGGCAGATCCTGCTGATTTCGACCCCCGATGACATCGGTGGGTTCCAGCGGCTGTTGGGAACGGGTGAGCAGTTGGGCCTCGAGATCACCTACCAGGTGCAACCCCATCCGGGGGGATTGGCCCAGGCCTTTCTGCTGGGGAAGGAGTTCATCGCCGGCGATTCGGTCGCGCTGGTGCTGGGCGACAACGTCTTCTACGGGCATGCCTTCCAGGAACTGCTGACCCGGGCGGTGCAGAGAACTTCGGGAGCGACGGTGTTCGCCTACCCGGTCCGCGATCCGCAGCGGTACGGGGTGATCGAGTTCGACGACCAGGGGCGGGCGATCTCGCTCGAGGAGAAGCCCACCCGGCCGAGGTCGAATTACGCCGTCACGGGACTCTACTTCTACGACCACCAGGTGGTGGGGATTGCCGAGGGGTTGAAGCCTTCGGCCCGGGGGGAGCTGGAGATCACCGATGTCAATCGGCACTACCTGGCGCAGGGGCAGTTGAACGTGGAGCACCTGGGACGGGGGTTCGCCTGGCTCGATACGGGAACGCC
>CAIUHT010001450.1 GCA_903898975.1 uncultured Planctomycetaceae bacterium | reverse complement strand
CGCGATCGACACCTGGCGGCTGAAGCTTAAGGGGATGGGTCCCGTAGTTCGCAATCTAGCCATTTCGCGGTTCTGCCGGATGCTGGGGACCCTGTTGAAAAATGGAGTGCCCATTCTGCAGTCCCTCCGGATCGCCAAGGATGCGACGGGCAATCGAGTACTCGGACAGGCGATTTCAGCGGCCGCCGACAATGTGTCGTCGGGTAAATCGCTGGCCCGTCCGTTGGCCGCCAGTGGTCACTTTCCCCGTGAGGTTGTTGAGATGATCGCTGTGGGCGAAGAGGCCAACAACCTTGAGCAGGTGCTCATCAACGTTGCTGACAACATGGAACAGCGGACGATGCGGGATCTCGATCTCGCGGTACGTATGATTGAGCCGTTGATGTTGCTGGTAATGGGGGCGATCATTACGTTCATCATGCTGGCCCTACTAATGCCGGTGTTCCAGGGCTCGGATGCCTTGGGGTAAACACGGGCGTGGCAAGACTGGTTGGACGCCCGGCAGGGGCGGCTGAAGACCTGGCCCGGTGATCATCGTGCACATTTTAATCTTCAGAGACCCGTTTCCCTCTCCACGACCCGACCGTTACCTGTTCGGGCTGCCTGACTGTAAAGCGTCTCCTCCAGTTTCGTGTGGCCAGTTGGACTGACCTGAGCCAGCGCGGCCTCCAAAACAGTTGATCCCCGCACACCGAACACCCGAATCCGCGAATCGCCAACCCTGTCCGCTCCGAGGCGGATTTGTCCCAAAACCGAGAGGAGTCCACTCCATGCAGAGCCATGCTCATCGTCCCCCCCGCCGTTCGTTGTCCCGCGGGGGCTTCACCCTGATGGAACTGCTGATTGTGCTGGCGATTATTGGCGTGATCGCCGCCATCGCCGTCCCGTCTTTCCTGGGCCAGCAGAAGAAGGCCAACGTCAAGGCCACACAGGCTTCGATCCATGGGCTGGAGTCGGCGCTCGACTACTTCGCGACCGACCATGACGGCGACTATCCGACGTCGCTCGACCTACTAATCACTAATCCGGGCAACGACCCCAAGTGGTCGGGACCATACCTGAAAGGGGGCCGACTGCCTCTCGACGCGTGGGGGAACGAGTTGATGTACATGTTCCCGGCGCAGAACAACGTGGACAAGCCAGATATTTACTCCGCTGGTCCCGATCGTCAGCCCAATACGGCTGACGATGTGACCAACTGGCAGCAGATGTGATTTCCATGATCGCACAGCGTTCCTCTCCTACCGGTGGTCATCCGTCCGCTTGGTCATTTCCGAAGCGGGGTCCGGGAGGGTTCACGTTGTTCGAAATGCTGCTGGTGCTGGTGCTGATCTCTATCATGCTGGCTCTGGCTTGGCCCGCTTTGGGCCGACTCAGCACTCGCCAACAACTTGTTCAATCGGGAGAACTGGCTCGCATCAGACTGATGGCGGCGCGAGTCCATGCGATCGAGCAGGGACTCCCCTACCAGTTTCGGTTTGAGCCGGGCGGGCAACGCTACTGCATATTGCCAGGCGATTCTTCCGCCGAACCCGCGGGTGACTCGGGGGGAGGGGCGGTTCAGCTGCCCGTCGCCTCTGGGAAACTGCCGGGCCGCGTCACTTTTGATGACCTTGAGACGGGCACGATGGGTGGGGGGATGATTCCGCAGCCTCGGTTCTCCGCGCTGCCCGACGCGCGGGATCTCGCCATTGTGAGCTGGTCTCCTCCCATCGTGTTTCAGGCCGATGGGACCGGGCCCGATCAGACCATCACGCTCACCGATCCTCAAGAGTCGCGGTCGGTGGTGATCGCACTCCGTGGACTGACTGGCGGAGTCATCGTGTCGGACAAGCCATGACTCGCTCCCCCCCAGACCAGATCCGGCGTCGAATGGCCACATCGCACTGTGGCATAGTCTCAGGCGCTCGGAACGCGGGTATCAGCCTGTTCGAGGTTGTGCTGGCGCTCGTGATTCTGGTCACGTCGCTCGCCGCGATTGGTCAGCTAATCTCTAGTGGTGGCCGTGGGGCGGTTAAGAGCCGACTGCTCACCCAGGCGGTCTTTCTCGCTGAGTCAAAAATGGCCGAGATGGCCTCGGGGGCCGCGCCTCTAGCTTCAGGCGATAACGAGCAACTTCTGTCAGATGATCCGACCTGGGTCGCCAACATCTCGGTTTCCTCCGGACCACAGACAGATCTCTACATCGTGACAGTTGAGGTTGTGCACCAGGCCAACAGCAGCCTCGGTAGTGTCTCGTTCGACTTGACTCGCATGCTTCGAGACCCAGGCTCGCTGATTGCCGAGAGAATTGCTGAACAGGAGCGACAGGCGGCTGAAGAGGCCGAGGCTATGCAGAGTTCGAGTGCCAGCACGCCCACTTCGGGAGTGGGCGGGGGGGCAAGCGGAGGTGGTGGAACGGCTTCGGGGTCGGGAACGGGAGGTGGACGATGAGCCGCCGCGGCTTCTCGCTACTAGAATTAGTGGTCGCCCTCTCGCTCAGCGTGCTGCTGCTGGCGGGAATTTACGCTGGTCTTGATCTGTTCTGGCGATACTCAACCACCGGGCAGGAGGAGATCGAGCGGGCGCAGATCGCCCGCGCTGTGCTCCGCCAGATTGAATCAGACCTTCGGGGAATTGTCTTCAAGCCGGGCGAACAGGCGTCGCCGTCTTCAGATCCTGCCGCTGTGGGGACGACTCCTGGGCAGGCTCCATCTGCGACAGCGGTCACCCCGGGGACCGAGTTTGGCGGTACCACCCAGAGCGATTCGTCGACAACATCGGCGGCCGCCATCGGAGCCGCCCAACCTACGCTCGAATCGATCGCTGCAATCGCTGGGCTGGTGGGTGACTGGCAGAGCCTCAAAATGACAACGAGCAATCCTGCCCGTGGCGGCGTCTATGCCCCTCTGGGTAGTGACATGTCGGGAGTGGTTCGGACCAGCGACATGCTGACGGTGGGCTATCAGTTGGGTGACTCGGTGGCTGCCGCTGCCACCCCTACCGGATTGGGACGTTTCGAGAACGACCGTCTGCAGTCTTCGATCGCCGAGGCACAGGGGGATATCGGCTTTCTATCCAACAGTCTCCGGGTCGTCGCCCCCGAAGTCACCTCGCTGCAGTTCGCCTATTTCGATGGCTACAACTGGTTGAGGGAGTGGGACAGCTCCTCGTTAGGTGGGCTGCCCACGGCGGTGGAAGTGATCATCGAGGTCACCACTCCACCTCGTGGTTCTCGCCCCGGGTTCGCCGCATCCAAGCGAGAACCCGGATCTCAAACCTTTCGTCTGGTGGTTGCCCTGCCATTGGCCAAGGCGACCGACACGCTTGCCACTCAATAATCCGCAGGGAGACTCTCATGGCCCGACGCATCTCGCGGTGGCGGAAGAATGTTCCGGGTGGCATCCGGTCGGGCCAGCGACGCTGCTTGAGTCGGTGGCGCTTCAACCGGGGCCCGGCCAAATCGCGCCGGGGCTCTGTGCTGGTGATCGTGACCATTCTGGTGGCGCTGCTGGCTCTGGGCGGGTACACCTTTGCACAGTTCATGGTGGTGGAGACCCGGGCGGCGGCTGCGTTTGGCCGCGAGGTTCAGGCGCGGGCACTGGCCGACTCGGGGGTCGAGTTGGCTGCGGCCATGCTGCTTGATCGTACGGAACTCGACCCGCAGTCACTCTACCACGATCCTGGTTTGTTCCAGGGAGTATTGCTGCGGGAGTCCAGCTCGGCTCGAGGGCGGGGACGCTGTAGCGTCCTTACTGCGGCCGAAAACGGGGGGGACCTGCCCGTGCGATTTGGCCTTGTCGATGAATCGTCCAAAATCAACCTGAACACATTGGTGGAGCAGGGGGGCGACGAAACCCAGCAGCGGATGCAGTTGATGTATCTTCCGGGGATGACCGAAGACCTGGCGGATGCCATTCTCGATTTCGTTGATCCCGACCAGACGCCCAGGGCTCTTGGTGCCGAGGACGACTACTACGCCGCCTTTGGGCTGACCGCCCGCAACGCTCCACTTGAGTCTCTCGATGAACTGCTGCTGGTCCGCGGGCTGACCGCCGATGTTCTCTACGGAGAAGATGTGAACCGGAATGGGCTACTCGACCCAAACGAGAACGATGGGGACAAATCCCCCCCATTGGACGACGGGGACGGGGTATTGTTCCCCGGGTTGGCCGCCTATCTCACACTCTACAGTCGCGAGTTGAATTCGCAGGTCGATGGCCAGTCTCGCATCGACGCGAACATGAACGCGCTTGGCGAACTGTACGACAAGATTGAGCCCCTCCTGGGAGTCGAGGCCGCGACGTTTTTGGTGGCCTACCGCCTGAACGGTCCGTATCAGGATCCGGCCAGCACGACTCAGTCTGGGCAACAGGTTGCGGCCAACGGGAGTGGGCAGGGGGGCACCGGAGGGATGGGAGGCGGTTCTGGTAGTAGTGGAGGGTCAGGAGGGGTAGGCACGGGAGGCGGGGGAGGAACTGGAAGTTCTGGGGGTGGTTTGAGCGGTGGGAGTCGCTCCATGTCTAGTGGCGGCGGGGGGGGGGGCGGGAGCCAATTAGGAAGGGGGAGCTCAGTGCCTATTCAGTCAACACAGCCGGGAAGCCTTCCCACGATAACCCCCAGTGCCGGCGCGGGTGGTGCCTCGACCATCCGCCCGTCAAGTGGGCAGGGAGCAACCACCACGGCGGCCCGACAGGTCGGTGGAGGAGGATCGGCAGGTGGGATGCAGACCGTACAGCCAACCCAATCGGGCAATGGGCAAGGAGTGACTCGAGTCTCTCCGGGGGCGGGGGCCAATGGGGCGCAGCAGGCGCTCACTTCAGCGGCGAATTCCCTCTTTTCGGCTCAAGGACAGGTGACGCGCAACGGAATCGACCTAACCGCCGGCGCAAAGGCGCAGCTCCAATCGCTGTATGAGCTGATTGGGGCGGAGGTTCAGGTGACCATCAACGGGTCCAGCACCATTCTGGCGAGCCCCTGGCAAGCCGATGGGGGGGCCATGAGAGGATATCTCGCACAACTGTTTGAGGTGCTAACGATCAATCCCGACCGTTTCATCCCGGGTCGGATCAATATCAATCAGGCCCGCGTTGAGACCCTGATGAGTATTCCCGGCATGAATGAGCAGATGGCCGCCGCAATCGTTACGCAACAGCGGGCTTTGCTGAACTCGTCCGACGGAGTGGCCGATATGGCGACCACCGGGTGGCTATTCATGTACCAGATCGCCGATTTGCCGACGTTGGTTCAGCTCGACAAGTTCATCACCACCCGCGGGGATGTCTACCGGGTTCAGTCTGTTGGCTACTTTGACGAAGGGGGAGTTTCAGCGCGAGTGGAAGCCGTGATTGATGCGACGGAACGGCCGCCGCAGATTGTCTTCCAGCGGGATCTGTCGAACCTGGGGCGGGGTTACTCGACCGCGCTCTTGTCGGGAGGCAATTGAGCGGCAGGAAGGACCGCCCGACCATCGCCACTGATGGCCCGGATGTAGCGAAATCCGGACTTTTTTACCTGAGGGTGATTGCCTTGGAAGCCGTACAACCCGCACAATTGACAGGGCCTCGATCAGTCTATGTCAAAACCCGGTCTGATAAAACCCCACGGGGTGGTGTGAGGAGCTGAAATGGTGACTGCCACTGAGGGCGGTCCGGTGACGGGCCCCTGGTGACGCCGGCTAAACGCCGGAGTGTTCTCGCCGGTTTGGGCTGGCGGGGTGACTTGCTACGGGAGTGACGGTTCGATGCCAGATTTGCTCGCCTTGGAATGGGACCACGATCAGGTGGCCGGAGTCGCCGCGGAATTCGATGGGGGTCGGGTGACGGTCCGTCAGATCTTCACCCTGCCGCGCAAGTTCTCCGGAGGTGACCTCCTTCCGAACGACTGGCTTCGAGGCGAATTGAACCGTCTGGAGGTAGCGGTTCCTGCAGAGACATTGGTCTCGATTCCCCGCGATGACGCTTTCCTTCGACGCCTCGAGCTTCCCGAAGCCCCTCCTGAGGAACTTCCCGGGATGGTTCGCTTCCAGGTGGGGGCGAAGTCCTCGGTGGCCATCGATGAGCAGTCGCTCGACTTCCTTCCGCTTCGTCGGCTTGGGGACATCCCCGGGTGTGACGTGTTGGCCGCCACGGCTCCGTTGACACTCCTCGAAACCATTCGCGTTCAGGTAGCTGCGGCAGGTTCGACGCTCCGGTTTGCGGGACTCTCCCCGGCCCTTTGCGCCGAGTGGATTGCCCGCGCTGAGTCGCAACTGACAGGTGCTCGGGAGGGAATCAGCCTGCTGGTCAGCCGTCATGGGACTCGGTTGGAAATCTCCGCTTTTCGCGCCAGCCTGTTGCTGTTCTCGCACGCGGCCCGTTTGGCTGGAGACGAGGGAGGGGAGCCTCAGTCAATCGTGCCTGAGGTCAGCCGTGCGCTTGTCGCGCTGCGGTCGGCGATGGCCGATGCGAAGTTCGACCGGGCCTGGATGCTGGTTTCTGAGGCCGACCAACAGGTTCTGGGCCCGGCGCTAGAGCGCAGGCTGGGGTGTGAATGCCAGGCACTGAGATTTGCAACGGCGACCGAGTTGCAGCTACCGTTGACTCTCCCCGATGAACCGCTGCAGTCTCAGTTCGCGGGACCCCTAGCGCTGTTGCTCACGCGGGTTGCGCCCCGCGTGCCGCAGATCGACTTCCTCGAACCACGGAAGACGGTAGTCAAGCCCGATAATCGAGGGAAACAGCTGAAGTGGGCCGGTGTTGGCGCCGGAGCACTGGCGGCCAGTCTACTGGTGGGGCAAACCTGGCGGTTGTGGTCGCTCGATTCCGAGATTGAGTCGCTGCGGCTTCGCGATTCGCAGTTGGCGGCCGAGATCAAGAAATCGATCCCGACCGACGAGGCGGTAGCTCTCGTACGGAAGTGGCAGGGGGAGGGGGTCGATTGGCTGCGGCAACTCGCCGATCTTTCCGGCCGGATGCCGGCGACCGACCGGCTGTATCTCGAATCGCTGCAATTGGTCCATACGAACAATCAGTTGCCCAAGATTGTCGCTCACGGCTACGCCCGCGAGCAGAAAGATGTCCGCGAGCTGTCGAGTGGGCTGCACACGTCAGACCGCTACCGAGTGATGCCCTATCAAGCAGCTCGGTCGAACGCCGATACGTATTACCCTTGGAAAATTGATGGGCAGGAAATCCTGCTGGCCGCGTCCTCAAAAGAGGCGAAGACCGCTACCGGGGCCAAGTCTCCCTCGGGAAAGGGAATTCCCGATAGTGGAATCCGACCCGAGTCCAACACTGCTCAGGCCAATCCCGCCCAGTCAAGCACTGCTCAGTCCCGAGCCGCCGGAGGCGAACAAACGACGGGAAGTCGGACGTCGGGAACGCCCAGCCTAAAGCGGCCCGAACGCCAGCCAGTGACCAAGACTTCATTGCAGCCATCTACAGGAAGGGAGAATTCAGCCGAGGTGTTTCGGACCGAATCGGTCCCCGCTTCCACATCCGGAGCCGATGCCACCGTTCAGCCCGCAGTCGAGCAACGAGAGCCGTCTGCCACCTCGCAGCCCGCGGCTGAAGGGGATCCGGCCCCAGCTGCCGCCAGTCAGGTCTCACCCCGCAGCGCTCAGGAGTAGTCTCATGAATACACGTGAAAAACTGCTGGCGGGAGGGCTGGGGCTGGCCCTTGCGGCGTGGCAGGTCCCATCGCTTGTGAATAGCACCGTCTTCCAGCCGGTTGAAGATCGCCAGATCCAGATCACCGACCTGCAACAGGCGATCGAAAAGAAGGAGAACTTACGCCGTCGCCAGAGAAAGGCGGTGAAGGACCTCGCCGAGCTGGGCAAGCGGAGCCTCCCTCCCGACCCAGTGATCGCCGCCAACGTGTTTCAAAACTGGCTCCAGGAAGCTGCCGATCAGGTCAAGTTGAAGAACGTCGTGGTCGAGCGCCCGGCGGCCAACAATCAGAAGAAAGGCAACACCTATTTCACGGTCAATGGCGTGCTCAAAGGAGAGGGGGATCTGGGCCAGGTGACTGCCCTGATGGATGAGTTCCAGAAGTCTGGCCTGTTAGTCCGGATTACCAATTCACGCCTCGAAACGAAGCAGAAAACGGCCAACCCCAGTCTTAGAATTGAGATGCAGGTGCAGGCACTCGCGCTACTGCAGTCTCCCAAGCGGACCACCCTGTGGGTCGATGGCCGCGAGCCGGGGCCGTTGCCCGAGGCACAGACTGCTCCGCAAGAGGTGTTTGATCAGATCGCACAGAAGAATCTGTTCGCCAGGGGTTACAACGGCCCTCCACGTCCTCCCGAGCCACCGCCGGCCCCTCCCACAGCGCCCCCCGCCCCTCCTCCTCCGCCGCCCCCCCCGACGAACGCCGAGTTCATCTACTTCGTTGGTTCCGTCGTGCGAAACGGCAAGCCAGACGCCTTCCTGTATGACCGGACGAGCAATCAGCAGACTGTTCTGAAGCCGGGACAGCCCTTCAAGGCCGGCGGTTTTGAGGGGACGGTTACCAGGGTGACTGACAGGGCCGTGACCCTAGGTATTGGTGAAGATAACTTTCGGTTGGAACTGGGGGCGAACCTGTCACAGTTGAAAAAGTTGGCGCCCCCGGTAGCGATCAAGCCGGTCAATCCCGAGTCACCAGGGACAGAGCGTCCCTCCGCTCCCGAGGAACCAACGGGCGACGCTACGTCGTCAGAGAAACCTGCCAGCGATGCTCCATCTGCGGCAGTTGAATCGGCGACAGAAACACTGCCGAACGACAAGTGAGTCGCCAAGAAGCCCGCAGACAGCGAACCTGCCGCCAAGACTTCCGCATTCCAAGAACCGGTTCCAGCGACACCGGCCGACGAGTAACCCAGGCAGCAACAACTGGAAGACGAGTGGCCAAGCGTCATTCAGGTGAGTTGAGCATGGGGATCAACAAAAAGTCGCTTCGGCGAAGGTCCTTTCCAGGAGTGTCGCAAGCGCATTTGTTGCACGCCAGATCTCCGGAGACGAGATCGCTGTTCACGTAAGACATAGCCGACGCTCGCATGGGCCCGCCGTCAGATCTAATTCGGCTCGATCTTCTTCGGCCGACTGTCCCGATGAGAAAGCCCCCTCATCAGGCAAAGTCGGCGACGCGTCACGAGCCCTCAACGACGCTCCACTGAATTAGGCCCGCGATTCCACCAAAACTCAACCGCCCCGGCGCCCTTCACTTCCGCAAACTCCCCTACTGCCAGATCGAGCAGCCCATCGGAGTTGAAGTCTCCGAGCGTGAGAGCCGCATGATTTGGTGAGCCTTGCTTGAGCGTGTGCCGGGTGAACTCGCGGGGGCCTGTCTGCTCCAGCCAGATGAGTGAATCAAACGTGAGCGCGGCGTGACGGCGGGCCAAGCGGCCTGGAATCATTGCACAGGCAGCGATGTCCAGGTCTCCGTCGCCATCCAAGTCTCCCGACACCGCCCGGTGCACGCCGGGTAGATTCGCCAGTTCATGCCGCTTGAAGGGAAACTGGCCGGTGTTCTCAAGCCAGGCAACGGAATGGAATGTCTTGAGGTGAAAGCTGTCGAAGGTGTCACCGTTGGTGCACACGACATCCTGGTCGCCGTCGCCATCGAGATCGACCACCTGAACGCCGCTGGAACCCCACGAGGGCTCACCGGCGTCGAACAACGTCCGCCGTTCAAAACCATCCGCCCCCCGATTGAGAAACGCCTCCACCACCTCATGTTCCTGGCTAATCAGGGCGATAAAGTCGAGGCGTCCGTCAGCATCGAGGTCGCAGGGGGCGACATGAATCGAGCCGTGACGCGGGTCGATCTCACGTGGCTCAAACCGGGGGCGGGCGGGCCCATCAGCGATCTGTCTCAGCAGCAAAATGCGTCCCGCTGTCTGCCATCCAAATTCGGCGACAATGAGATCGATCAGCCCATCGCCGTCAAAATCACCGGGCTCGACATCGGCGACGCGGCCGAGGCCATCCGCGAGAGTCTGCGGTTCGAACGCCTCGAGGCCGGTTCGCCGCAGCCAGACGACCCGCCCTTTGAGTTTGTCCGAGGGGGCGAAGGTTCCAAGGTCGGCGGCGATCAGGTCGAGCTGGCCATCACGGTCGAGATCGCACGGTGCCAAGTGAGCGGGGTGGTCCAATCTGGCCAAGGAGTGCCAGTGTTCAGCGTGTTGCGGACCCAGCCACTGCCCGACTTCGCCGGTCTGCATGTCGCAAGACAGCAGCACCTGGTGTTTACCAAGATCCCAGTCAACCCAGCCCAGAAACGAGATTGCCGGTTTGGCCTCAGGATCACGTGCCTCGAAGACCTGCCGTTCGAAGCGAGGAGGGCTCTGGGGTTGAGTCACCGCACCCCGGGGGAGGCCGATATGGTCGGGTGCGCGATCCCGGAAGTAGCCGACCACTTCGATCAGCTTCGGGACGGTCAGATCGGTACGTCCCGAGTTGGTGTAAAAGCGGTAGCCACGACGAACCTCATCCATCCACGCCGATTTGGGAAATGCGCTAGGGTCGGGCAGGGCGTGGCAGTCGGCACAAAAGTGTCGGACCTGTCGCTCAAGTCCATCGGAGCCCGGCTGAGCGTCCGGGTCGCTTTCTGCGGTGAGTCTGCGAGCCGGGGAAGGGGGTGGGTGAGAGGAACGGCTGTTTGGAATCTGGTTTTGAAGCGGTTGTGCCTGAGACGTTGGCGGGGCTGCAGGTCGGAGGCTGGCCCAGCAGTATATTAGCGCATACAGGCTCAGTCTCAGGGGGGCTCTAAAGGGCGCCAGAATCGTCCGCATTTGGGTCCGCTCGAAATGGGAGTCGAAAGGATGCCACTCTCCTCCATCTTAGGCGGCAACAGCGCAATGGGCCAGTCGGGGCTGAATGCTCTGGGCGGGGCGGTACGCGTGCGAGGACGACGATGGCACCGAACCCAACCTGTTGGGACTCTGACACTGGAATCGATCGCGGGGAGTTCCGTCCTGCGGGGCAAAGTGACAGACGGCCATATGTCCTCCGCAGCCATTCAGTGCGCCGAATTCAGAAAACCATTCCGAAGCACATCGATGTCGGCTCCAAAGCAGAGGATATCCCTACGTGGCGCGTGCTGG
>CAIUHT010001449.1 GCA_903898975.1 uncultured Planctomycetaceae bacterium | reverse complement strand
CTGCGGCCCCTCGCCGATCCCGCTCACCCCCGCTGGCCGACGAGGCCAGCCAGCGTGCCAGCGAGGTGCTCGCCACGGGTTGGCCCCACACCCCCACCGGGCAGGTCGCCCTTACCGAATTTGACCACTGGCTGCGGGCCGATGGTCATCGCCGCAATCCGGGCACCACCGCCGACCTGGTGGGGGCCAGCCTGTTCGCCTTCTTTCGCGACGACCAACCCGGCTGGCCCCCCTGTCCCCTGGCCGAGTTGTCGGACGCGTAGTGGTCGGTCGCTCAATCGACACACGCTCGTCGATCGACAACCCCGCCCGCCAACCGGGACAGCCGACGCGTTGCCCCAGCGTCGCCCGTTCCTGCGGCCCCTCGCCGATCCCGCTCACCCCCGCTGGCCGCCCGTCTGCGTGGGGTGACCGCGTGCCCACAATCCCAGGTCCCTCCCACCCTCGTGGGCGGCCTGACCTCCGCGCGCGGATCTCCTTCCGCGAACAGCCGTTTGCAGGGAGCCATTGGGTTGGAGCTGTCGCGTTGGAGCTGTTTGGGGCAATCCAGATGTGGCCTTCCACTGGCAGTTCGCCAGCTTGCCTCACTTGCCCAGGCTGCGCCGTCTTCAGAAGACGCCTTGACCCTCTCGCCGTTCGAGGGGTATGACCCCCCGCCCCTGGCTGGCCCTGCCCGCCGGATGAGTCCCCGACAGTGTTCCCCTTCGTCCCCGCTCCCGCTGGGGCCGACCGTCTCGCCCCCCACCCGCTCCGCTCGTTCCGCTTCCTGGTGTTGCTGGATGCTCCGTATGAACGACTGGCCCGAGCAGTGGCGGAAACTGCTGACACAGCTTCCCCCCCTCGGCTCGGCACGGGTCCGCTGGGGGGTGGCCGGGCTGGTGCTGGTCGCGCTGCTGGGGCTGGTCGCCTGGCCCCGCGAGCAGGAGGTCGCGCTGTTCCCCGGGGCATCCCGCCCCGCCACCGAATTGCGAACCACCCTCGCCCACCTCAAGAAATCGGGACTGACCGAGGCCCGCCTCCGCAACGGTCAACTGTTCGTTCCCGCCTCGCAACTCACCGACGCTCAAGCCGCGCTCCAGGCTCTCGCCACTGCGAACCCCGCTCCCACCCGGTCGGCAGACGCGTCGCCCATCGGTTCGTTCTGGCCCACCACCGAGAGTCAGCGGCAGGAACAACTCGACTCGCAGCGCGCCGCCGAGCTGGTTGAGATGTTTCAGTCCGACCCCAATGTCGCCACGGCGAAGCTGGTCTGGAACCGCAACCGCCGTCGCAGCTTCGGCCAGGAGCAGCGCACCACCGTGGTGCTGGGGGTGACCCCCCGCGCTGGCCGCGAGGTTTCGCACGAACTGGCTGAGTCGTTCCAGATGGCCATCGTCAGCGCGTTCGGACTGGCGGGCCCGGAAGATGTCACCTTCCTTGTGAATGGCCCCGACGGCGCCCGCTGGGTGCGGGGTGAAGCGGACGAGACCCCCGACCCGGCGAACCGGAGCCTCGGTGGGAACCGGCGCGAACTGGCTGCCGACGGCGACGTGCGGGGCGATTTGTTCCGCCAACCGTCCCGGGGCAATGCCGCCCGTCGAACCCGGCCGCAGGCCACCGCCGCGGCACGCGTGACGCACGCGAACGCCGAGGTGGAAGAGGTCGAGACCGCCGAGCCCCGGCGGGCTCCCCCCGAGACATTCGAACCCCCCGCTCCGCAGGGGCTGCCGATCAACCCGGCGGCCCAGTTGCAGCAGGAATTGAGCCAGCAACTCGCCTGGATCCCGGGCGTTCGCATCCGCGTCGACCGGGTCTCGACGTCGCTCTCGCCCCACGTCGCCCGCCGCCCCAGTCGCGGCGGCCCCGCGGGTTCGCCCTCCGGCGTGCAACCGACGTCGCTGATGAGCGATGCCAACCCGCCGGGCGACCGGCGACCGTACGAAGTGGTCGTCGAGGTGCCTGCGAAAGTGACCCGCACGCTCGCGCCCCTGCGTCGCACTGGGGCGCCTGCCGACGGTTCCAGCAAACCCGCCCCCACCCGGGCCGAGGTCAGTTCCCGCGTGGAACAGATTGTCCACCGCCTCACCCCCACCACCGAGTCGGGAGAGCCGGTTGAAACTTCAGTGCTCGTACTCTTCAGCGAACCTGTGGACAGCGGCTTCCCTGGCCTGGGGTGGCTCATTCCCCGGGGAGGGAACCTGGGCTCCTCCACTGGCTGGCCTGCCTGGGGGGCCCTCGGGGTCGCGTTGCTGGGTCTCCCGGCGTGGGTCTGGCGGCGGCGTCGCCGACATGCGGCTGAAAAGCTGCCCCCGCGCTCGCCGCGACGGTCGGACCGTGCCGAGGCCGGGGCCGAGCGTCTCTCGCGCGAGCGCTCGGCACGCGACCGCAACCGGCAGGACCGCGACGACCTGCCCGAAGAGATCAGTCTCGCCGCCCAGTTGTTGAACGCCGAAGTCCCGGCCGCCGTGACGCAGTTCGCCACGTCACCTGCCAGCGCGGGTGCGGCATCGGCGTCCGATCCGTCGGCCACCGCCGCCACCACGCCCGTCGCCGCGGTCGCGACGCCCACTCCGCCACCACGGTCCGCTCCCCCGGTCACCCCCCCGCCGTCCGCTGCGTCTCCAGCCGGGGCTGGCCCCTTCGCCAGTCCCGCGCCCCTTGTTCCTCTCGAACCCCGGGCGACACCGAGCCTGCCGTGGGCGATCGAGGCGACTGGCGAACGCCCCGCGACGTGGCAGGGCGAAGCGGTTGAGGGGCAGCGCGAATTCCGGATGCTCGATGATTGCACCGCCGACGAATGGCGGCTCTTGCTCGCGGAAGAAACCCCGCAGTCCATTGCCTGCGTTGTCGCCCGGCTGTCGGCTGCTCAGGCGACGTTCGTGTTGAGGCTGCTCCCGGCGACAACCCGGCTCGATGTGATCCGCCGACTGGCGGGGCTGGAACTTCCCTCGCCCACCATTCTCCGCGAGTTCGGCCTGGCCCTGGCAGAACGGCTCCACGCCATCCGCACCGCCCAGGCCGCCCCCGCAACCAGGGCCCCGGCGCACACCGTTCCGACGCCTCCCGTATCGGCCTCCACCATTCCGGCACCGGCCGCACCCGCCTCGCGGCTCTCTGTCGGTACGCCTGCGGCCGCGCTGTCGCCCCGGGCTGGCACCAGTCCTGCCGTCACGAGCCCGGCTGTTGGTGGCCCCCCATCCACCGGTCCTGCCGCGACCCAACCCCCCTCGGCGGTCGCGCCGGGTGCCGCGTTGGCCTCCCCCTCGGGGCAGTTCCCTGCCCAGTCGAACCCGGCTCATGCGTCCGAGGAAGCGGCCCCTGCCATCCCGCCCACGCCGTTCATCGAACTGCGCATGCTCGACGATGGATCGTTGCGCGAGTTGTACGTGATGTTCGATCCGCAGGTCTGGTCGGTCGCCCTTTCGGGGGCTCCTCGGGTCCTCACCGAAAAGCTGCTGGGCAGTCTGCCGCCGACGGCGGCCGCCGAATTGCAGGCGACGCTCGCCCGGCTGGGGACGACCGACTCGGCGGCGATGGAAGCGGCCCAGCGTGAGATTGAACAGCGGCTCGCACCGCTGCGGTGGCGCGGACGCCGCTCTGTTCGAGGCCCCCGCCGAGGTGCCCGTCCATGAGTCTCATGACCTGGGCCCGGGTGGTGAAGGGAGGGACGCCGACCGCCAACCGCGTGGACGAGCACCCCGCCGTCGGGCCAGCGACCGACCCGCTCGCCCCGGTCCGCGCTCAAGCCGAAGCGTTGCTGGCCCAGGCCCACCGCGAGGCCGAAGAACTGCGGACGGCTGGGCACGCCGAGGGTTTGGCCCGCGGCCTCGCCGAGGCCGAAGAACTGGTCGCCCACGAGATCGAAACTCGAGCCACAGCCCTGGCCGAGGCCCGCTGTGCCGAGGTCGAAGCCCGCGTGGCCCAGGTGTTCGAAGAATTGAGCCGGCAGCATCAGGCGGCCCGCGACCAGTGGCTGTCCCGCTGGGAACGGGGGGCGGTGGAGTTGGCGGGCGAACTGGCGGCGCGCCTGCTGCGCCGCGAACTGGCCGCCAGCGCCGGGGAGCGGGCCGACCTCATTCGCCAGGCGCTCGATCTCGCGGCTGGGAATTCCGCCGTGCGGGTCTGGGTTCATCCCAACGACCTCCCGGCGGTGACGGGGGACTGCCGCGGCGCGGGCTGGCAGTTGCTGGCCGACAATCAACTGGTCCCGGGGGACTGTCGCCTGGAGTTCCCCTGCGGAGAGATTGACGCCCGCGTGCGAACGCAGGTGCGGCGTCTGCTGGATGAACTGCTGCCGCCGGACGACCACGATCAAGGTTCCGTCCCCGAGGGGGGCTGGTGGGGCGGCCCGGCATGAGCAGCACCACGCTCGCGGGAGATTGGCGAGCCCTGCTGGCCCGTGCCGTCCCCTTCGCCGTCACCGGGCAGGTGGCCCGGCTGTCGGGGCTGGCGGTCTGGGTCTCCGACTTTCCCGTCCCGCTGGGGGCCCGCTGCGCCATCGCCCGCGCGGGGCTCCCCGACCTGCGGGCCGAAGTGGTCGGCTTTCAGGACCAGTCGGCCATCCTGCTGGCCGAGGCCGAACTGGATGGGGTCAGGCGGGGGGCCAAGGTCCGGCTGACGCAATCGGCACCCACCGCCACCGTGGGTGAAGAACTGCTGGGCCGCGTGCTCGACGCCTCGGGACGCCCGCTCGACGGGCGGTCGGGTCCCGCTTCCAGTCAGCGCCGCAGCCTGCATGGTTCGGCGACCTCCGCGCTCGACCGGCCCCGCATCGACACACCTCTGGTCACCGGGGTGCGGGCCATTGATGCCCTGGTCACCTGCGGCGTCGGTCAGCGGCTGGGGATCTTCGCCGGCACCGGCGTGGGCAAGAGCGTGCTGCTGGGCCAACTGGCCCGGGGCAGTTCGGCCGATGTCAACGTGGTGGTGCTGATTGGCGAACGCGGTCGCGAAGTCCGCGAATTTATTGATGACAATCTTGGCCCGGCTGGTCTCGCACGCTCGGTTGTGGTCTGTGCGACCTCCGATGAATCGCCCCTGTTGCGACGCCGGGCCGCGTTGCTGGGGGCGTCGCTCGCCGAGGCGTTTCGCGATCGGGGCCGCAATGTGCTGCTGCTGGTCGACAGCATCACCCGGCTGGCGCTGGCACAGCGGGAGATTGGACTGGCGGCGGGCGAACCTCCCACCACGCGCGGGTTTCCCCCCAGTGTCTTTGCCCTGCTGCCCCGCGTGCTGGAGCGGAGCGGCCGCACCCGTACGGGCAGCATCACCGGTCTCTACACCGTGCTGGTCGAGGGGGACGATCCCCACGATCCCATCGCCGACGCCATTCGCGGGACGCTCGATGGACATCTCATTCTCTCCCGGCGACTCGCGGAACTGGGGCACTTCCCCGCCCTCGATGTGCTGGCCAGCCTGAGCCGGGTGATGCCCGACCTGGTCGAGCCCGCGCACCTCCGCGAGGCGACGCAGATTCGCCGGGTGCTGGCGGCTGTGAAACAGGCCGAAGACCTGGTGGCGATTGGCGCCTACCAGCCGGGGAGCCAGAAGGTGGTCGACGTGGGGCTGGCCCACCAGGCGGCACTCTCGGCGTTTCTGTGCCAGGCGCGGGATGAGACGACTGACTGGCCCACACTGCGGGCCCGGCTGGCCGAGCTGGCCCGCCGCTGCGAGTGTTGACCGCTCTTTTTTCGCGACGATCCAGGTGCCGGGTGGAACGACGGGGCATTGACGTGGTGCTGCGGGTGCGTCGGCTGGCGCGCGACCAGGTCGCGCTCCGCCTCGCCGAGCGACTGCGCTGCGAGCAGGCGGCGGAAGGGGTGAGCGGGCAGTGTCGCGAGGCGGTCCACACGGCGACGCAGCATGCCCGCGAGGGGGAAGGGTTGCCCGGGGTGACGCCCGAGCGCCTGGCGTGGCACCGGGCGCACGTGGTGGAACTGGAGCGGGCGCGGGCGAGGGCCGACGAGGCCCTGGAGGCAGCCCGACGGCAGGTGGCGGAGGTGCGGGCCGAGTGGGTGGCCGCCCAGCGCGAGGTGGAAGCCCTCGAACAGATCGCCGCCCGACAGGCCGCCGAGCGACACGCCGAGCAATCCCGCCGCGAACAGCGCGAGCTGGATGAACTGGCGAGTGCGCGATTCAGTCCGCCGCATGATTCGCGGGACACCTTGAGGTGAGAGTGGCCGGGCAGGACCACGGACTTGGGCTGTTTTAACGATCCGGCCCGCAATGGAGAGTGACTCGATCGAGAGGTCGAGGTAAGCCGGTGTTTGTTTTGAAGTCTCCATCGCGGCTGAGTTCCACAGCGACTGGGTTGCACCGCGACTGACTTGGACTTTGTCGGTCGATTGTCGACACTCCAGCTGCCAGTGGTGCGGCGAAGTCAGGTGAGGGAACCGCCGCTGCGTTGAGTCGGTGATTCAATAGGGTAGATCGGGAGGTGCCATGTCGTTCAGGGAATGGCTGCGAGGCCTGTGGGGCACAAAGTCTTCTTCGGCTACGAGCAAGGCGACGGCCCAGCCCGAGGTGCCGGGGAAAGTCGAAGGCTCACCAGCCACGCGCCCGGTGCCGCCTGCGCACCAGCGGGTCGAACACCTGCTCCCGCTGCGTTGGTCGCTGTATTACGCGTTGGCGAAATCGGAATGGGCGGAGTTGCGGCAGCGTCATCGCGAGCAACACCCCGCACAGGAACGGTGTTCTTGTCCCAACGGGTGCCGGACCAACACGCTGGATGAGCTCTGGACCTACGACTCGCCCTCCGCGACCAAGCGGTTCCTGGGGGGCCAATGGCTGTGTCCCGGGTGCCACTGGTTGAAGTCGCCGACGTGGCGTTTGGAGACGTGGATCAAGGAACAGCAGGGCATATTGCCCCCCTTGACCAAGCCGCCTCACATTATCGACTGCCTGGGTTGGACCCCCAGGATGGTGGCTGAGTTACGGGCACAAGACCTGGTCGATGCCGAGCGGCAGAAAAACAAGTTGCGGGAACTTCAGCGTCATCAGCAACGCGGGGAAGTGCTGATGGTTCCTTGCCCGTGGAGACGCCTCCCTCCACCACAAAGAAGAGCCTTGGTTCGCACGGGAAAACGCATCGTCATGATTTGGGACGTCGATCTTTCGGAGCTTTCAAAACTCGGTTACACGACTGTCGAGGTGAATCGTTTCACCCGCAAAATGCTTGATCTGGGGAGGACCCGCATGCAGGGTGATCTGCGTTAACCCCAGGCTGCGGTCTGCCTCATTGAGGTGGTCGCGCAGAGTGGCACTCAGCAGAGATGCCAATGGTCCAGGGGCCATCGAGTTCGGTCACGCGAGGCACAGGGGCTTGAAGTCAGCGAGCGCAGTGATTTGCGTCGCTTTTACCCCTCGAGAATCAGGCTTGTGTTGGTTGATCCTGCCTCAAACGGCCCAACCCACGCCGCCCCGAGCATCCCGCAGATTCGGGATAAACAGGACGCGGCCCGCCGGGGTGTCCGCATTGTCCATCAACTGGATCCGCCAGCGAATCGTTGCGCGAAGGGCTGCCCCTGCGGTTGGGGGCTGCAGCCTTTGACCCGCCTGCGGCAATTGACGTTTGCGACGGTCATTCCAGCGAATCGTTTGGGGCACGACCTGTGACGACGAAAAGTCCCTTGATTCGAACCCGGGCAATCGCCCAACGCAACTTTCTTCCCCCCGTCGTTGCCGATAGAATTCTGCAGGCGATTCAGGCAGACCTGAGGAGCGGCCCCGGGGGTGGGGCTGGCCCAGTGTCCAGGTTGTGACAGGGACTGCACCATGTGGCAATTGGCGGCGGACGGAGCTGGCGTGCGGTTCTGTGACGGCCTCTCGCGGCGGGCCGCCCTCCGCGTGGGGGCTGTCGGGGCCCTGGGGGCCGCCGGCCAACTGGGGGTTGATCTCCCCACGCTGCTGCAACGCCGCGCCGTCGCCGGGGAAGCCGGGACCTTCGGCCGCGCCAAGCGGATGATCCTGCTGTTCATGTGGGGTGGCCCCGCTCACCAGGACACCTGGGACCTCAAGCCCGAAGGGCCCGAAGCGTCGCGGGGTGAGTTCCTCCCCATTGGCACCAATGTGCCGGGCATTCATATCTCGGAGCACTTCCCGCTGCTCGCCCGCCACGCCGACAAGCTGGCGATCGTCCGCTCGGTCGGGCAGGAAGACAACAACCACTCCACGGGCGCCCACGCCGGCCTGACCGGCCGCAAGCACGACCTGAGAGCCGAAAGCTTCGGGGCCCGCGAGACCGACTTTCCCCACTTCGGCTCGGTCCTCTCGAAGCTCCGTCCCAACCAGCGCGGGCTCCCCACGTTTGTCGCCCTGCCCGAAGTCATTCACACCACCAATGGAGCGATCACCCCGGGGCAGGGGGGGGGCATGCTGGGCCGGCAGTACGACCCGTTCCAGATCTCCGATCATCCCGACCGCGACGACTTTTCGATTGGCAGCCTGCGGTTGCCGGGTGAGCTGGCCCTGCCCCGCATGCTCGAACGCCGGGCGCTGCTCAATTCAGTCGACAACGTGCTGCGGGTCGCCGACCGGTCGGAAGTGGCCGGGGCGATGGACGCCTTCCATCAGCGGGCCCTCGACATGGTGCTGTCGAGCGAGGCCCGGGCGGCGTTTGACCTGGCGACCGAGCGGCCCGAAACCCGGGCCCGGTACGGGTGGCATGCGTTCGGGCAGAGCGTGCTGATGGCCCGCCGGCTGGTCGAGGCCGGGGTGCAACTGGTGACTGTCTACTGGCACCGCGAACGCAAGACCATCGACACCACCTGGGACACCCACGCCCTCAACTTCCAGGAACTCAAGAGCCGGTTGATGCCCTCGGTCGATCGCCCCATCGCCGCCCTGCTCGAAGACCTGGCCCAGTCGGGTCTCCTCGACGAGACGCTGGTGCTCTGGAACAGCGAGTTCGGCCGGACCCCGGCGATCAACGCGAACGCCGGTCGCGACCACTGGGGCCCGTGCAACAGCGTGGTGTTCGCCGGCGGGGTTGTCCCCGGAGGCCAGGTCGTGGGGACCACCGACGCCAAGGCGGCGTACCCGACCAGCGAGAAGGTGACGCAGGACGACATCGCGGCGACCGTCTACCACCTGCTGGGGCTCGAGCCCGAGACGCTCATTCACGACAAGACCGCCCGCCCGTTCCCGCTCGCGCTGGGGCAGCCCATTGGGAAACTGCTGGGAGGGCAGGCGCGCCCCGAACCGCGTCCCGAGCCAGTGGCCCGAGCCGCGCTCAGCGAGTATGGGCTGTTTGGACAGTTGCTGCGCGAGCGGGGGAACCGCTTCCTGACCGTCGCGCTCGGCCACCCCGACAGCGAGGCCCGCTGGGAACTCGTGGGGCTGGGGGAACCGGCGGGCGCAGGCTGGGCCCGGCATCGCCCCCTCTCGGAAACTCCCGCCCGCGTGACCTACCGTGGGTTCTACTACAATCACTTTGCCTATGGCTGGCTGGTGTTGCGACTGGCGGCCCCGGCGGTGTGTGCCGGGGTGTCGGTCAGCGTGTCGGGAACCCCCATCGCCATTCCCGCCGAGTTGGCCAGACAGCCCGCCGGAACACTCTGGCAACTTCCCCTGCCCGAGGGATTGATGGGCTCGATCTCGCGGCTGGAGGTGGTGGTGAAGGCCCCGGGCTGGCAATTGGCCGACGTGGCGGTGGTGGGAGACCCGCTCAAGCCGGTGCATCTGGCCGAGCTGGCCTGAGAGGACCGACGGAGAGGCGGCGCAGCGGGACGGCGGAAGGGGGAGGGATCCTGGGCGATGTGTGTGTCCCCGGGGAGTGGTGCCCCGCCAGGTGGTCGACAGTGGCATGGCTGTGCGTGCGCGAGAGGCTCCAGCGTCAGGGCCCGCTGCGATGTGTTCAACGGCAGGTCTGCCCTCTGTCAGGTCTGCCCTGTGTGCCGGCTGGGGCGGACGAAGTGGAATCTCTCGGTTGGTGTCGTACTTGGTTGGGTGTCGAACTGGGGGCGTGGTGGCAAGGGCCAGGCGACTGGCCGGGGCGGCGGTCGGGATGAACGAGCTATGAGTACGCTGACCGATCTCCGCGATGCCTCGTCGTGGGAGCTGGCGGCCGAGCGGATCACCGTGCAGATCCGCTGGTTTGGCGTGGCAGTTGGGAGATCG
>CAIUHT010001448.1 GCA_903898975.1 uncultured Planctomycetaceae bacterium | reverse complement strand
GACCGCGACGCCAGTCGAAGCGGAGTGCCGAGCGTTCAGCGGCCAACCGGCAGACCAGCAGCGGGACGGTCAGCTTGGCGAGTTCGGAAGGCTGCAGCGAGAGGCCGAGGAAGCGGAACCACCGCTGAGCCCCCTTGACCCGCGAGCCGACTCCGGGGAGCAGCACCAGCACCAGCAGCACGACCGTCGCGGCGACCAGCAGCGGCGCGAAGCGACGCCAGAGGGTGGCGGGGATGGCGGCGGCGACGAGCGCGGTCGCCAGTCCGACCGCCGCATAGACCAGGTGCCGACTGAGGTGGACCTCGTCAATCGAACTGGGACGGGAGGTATTGCTGGCACTGTGCACCATGAGGGTGCCCAGCATCAGCAGCGTCCCGGCGCAGGCGAGGAAGAGTTGGCGATCGGCGTGCATGAGGGAGGAATCGGCTACGCGACTCCAGTCACCGAACGTGCATTCCGCTGGTGGCGATTGTGACGAATGCACCGCAGCGGTCGCCTCTGCTCAACACGCCAGTCGTAACGTTTCAGCGCTCCCCGCTTGGCTGATTGACAGGCAGCAGGTTCGGCCGGAGCAGTCCACAAGCAGGTCGCGCCCCGGTCAACGACTGCCCGGACAACTGTTGGAGGACAGTGCTGCGAAGCGCGGGAAGGCAGGGGACAGAGAGCAGTGCTCTCGACGGCGGCTGAGGCGGAGGTGTCTCAACCGGCGGAGAGCTTGGGCTGTGGCTGTAACTGTCGAGTGGGTCGCCGACTGAAGCCGTGGCGCCCGCCCGCGGAATTCGTTGCGCCTGGCCAGAGCCTAGCTGGGAGGGAGGTGGTCGATGGCTGCGGCGATACCGTCCCAGAAGGTGAGTCGTTCCTGCAGCATGTGCTGAGCGGCCCGACCGGCCAGATCCCAGGCATCGGGCTGGCGACCGCAGGCGGCGAGCAGCAGTTGCGACGAGGCACTGCCATGCTTGCCTCCGTCGAGTTCGATGTGGCGATCGAGGTAGTACTCGAAGCGGGAGAGGCGGCCGCCGCTGCAGCGCGCGACCTGGCCGACCATCTGGCGGAAGAGATCGGGGAGGAGGTCTTCGCGACCGAGGGCGAGAGCCGCGGCGAGTTCGGGCGGGCGGTCGCGTTCGACCAGTTCGAGGGTCTGGGTGACGAAGCGCTGGGCGCAGGCGGGGGGGTTCGCCCCGGCGAGTGCCTGCCGCCACGACTGGCCCTGCGTGATTCCCGCCACCAGCCGATGGATGGAATCGGTGTTGGCGCCGAACTGCTGCATGGCGCCGAGGTACAGCTCGAAATGGCTGGCGGGCCGGCCCTCGGGATCGAGGTCGGTCTCCTCCTCAAGGACAATGTCGTTGATGAGGCGGGCCGCCGAGGAATGAGCGGGGGGGACCCAGGGCAGGGTCACACAGGTGAAGGTGCGCTGGAGGGACTTCGCCAGCGACATGAAGTCCCAGACGGCGAAGATGTGGTGTTCCATGAACACCTGGACCGCCTCGGGACGGATCAACTGGCGATGGAGGCGATGGGCGAGCAGCCGACCGCGCAGAGGGTCGAGCGTGCGACGCAGAGATTCCAACTGGGACGAGGCCAACTCGGCAGCGAGCGGCGCGGATGACATGGGAACAGATCCCGGCGGAGGGGATTTTTTGTCCGCCCCATCCCCCCCTGGATGTGGCGAACTCACAGGAACTTCCCCCCAGCCGGCACCGCCGAGGCAGGAGTTCCGTGACAAAAACACTCTAGGCGACACCCAGCGAAAAAACAGGTGCCCGAAGTGGTCATGACGTTGCACCAGGGAGTGATCGATCGGGGGCCACGGGCAAGTTGCCAGGCTGGCCCCAACCTGCCTGCCGACGCAAAGAATCCCGCAGGACACCCACCGCGCCCCGCCCACTGAAGGCCGAGTGGGGCACCCCAGCCCCCCCTGTGAGCCGCGAGGGTGTCGGCCGAGAGGGCCGATTGGAATGCCTGACGGGGTGATGCCGAGTCGGGGGCTGCTGCGGGGAGGTAAAGTGCCGGAGGATGTGCTGGCCGGGGCCAACCGGCTCGAAGCCACAAATGGCGGGACCCGCCTGGATCAGGCGAGTCCCGCGGAGGCGACTGCGTGAGCACCTCACCGCGGTCCCTGCGGGGGGGGGGCCGCGGTGCGAGCTCCCTTGGGCGGAGGGAGATCAGACGACGATTTCAAACCCCTTCCGCTGCTCGCGGCCTTCCCACTGGGCGGCTTCGGGGTCGTTGACGATGTGCTCGGTCTCGGGATTCCACTCGAGTTTGCGACCCATGCGGATGGCGATGTTCGCGAGGTGGCAGGTGGTCATCGCCCGATGGTGAGTGTGCACGTCGGAGATGGGCTGCTGCCGGGTCTGGAGGCACTCGAAGAAGTTCCGCATGTGGTTCCCGGGCTGTTGCCCCTTGTAGAGCTTGACCAGGGCGTCTTCGGGGAGAGGGTTGGTCTTGAGGTCTTCGATGGGGGTGCCGGTGATCTTCCCGCGGTTGACGAAGAGCCGGGCGTCGGTCCCCTCGAACAGAATCCCGTTGTCGAATTCGGGATGGCTGTCGACGATGTGCAGTTCGGTCCCGTTGGGGAAGACGCACTTCACATGGAACCTGGTGGCGGCGTTGTAGCGGTTGGTGACCTGGGGGACCCCCTTGACCATCGGGCAGGGATGGTCGGCGGTCCCTTCGACCGAGATGGGGCCGGTGCGGTCCATGCCAATGGCCCACTGGGCGATATCCACGTGGTGGGCTCCCCAGTCGGTCATCTTGCCGCCCGAGTACTCGTACCACCAGCGGAATTCGTAGTGGCAGCGGGTCTGGGCGTAACCGCGTTCGGGCTTCGGCCCCGAGACGAAGT
>CAIUHT010001447.1 GCA_903898975.1 uncultured Planctomycetaceae bacterium | reverse complement strand
GCGGGCATTTTTGCGGGCCGCCTCGAGCAGAAACCGCATCGCCGCCCACGGGGTTTCCCGGAACCGACGCCGATACAGCAGGTGGATCACCAGCGGCGCGCCGGCCAGTCCCACCCCCCACAGGAGCCACGGAGAGCCGAAGAAATTGGTCAGCCAAGGAATCACAGGCGAAGGCTGGGGTTGAGGTGGACGGAGGAAAAAGTGGGAGAACCGAACGGGGCGGTGAGGCCCGCAACGCGTGACGCCCTGCGGCCCGGGGACGGCGGTTGGCGGGCCTCAGCGGGCCCCCGACCGCCGCCGGGATCGTGCCGAGAGAAATGTGCGCAACGCCAGGTCAAGCGGCTGATCGGTGCGACAGACGGTGTGTTCAAACTGCAGGTCGCGACATCCCCCGCGGACACCGTCGAGAAACGCTCCGAACTCGCGGCGGTACGCCTCGCGGAGAGCCCGGGGTTCGGTCATCAGGCTGGGCAGGCTTTCGAGCCCCTTGAAGAGGGTCGGGTCGATGAACGGAAAATCCTCCTCGGCAGGGTCAATGACCTGCAGGACGATGACCTCGTGGCGACGGTGCCGCAGGTGCTTCAGCCCCAGCAGCACCGCTTCGACATCATCGAACAGGTCGCTGAGCAGCACAATGACCCCCCGCTGCCTGATCCGCTCGGCCAGTTCGTGCAGGATGGGGCCGAGGGCGGTGTCCACGCCCGGCTGATCCCCTTCCATCACGTGGCAGACCTGCTTGAGGTGCGACATCTGGGCCGAAGGGCGGACGAAGGAGCGGACCTGCCGATCGAACGTCGCCAGCCCGACGGCATCCTGCTGCTGCAGCACGAGGTACGAGAGGGCCGCGGCGAGATGCCGGGCGTAGTCGAGTTTTGAGAGCGCGGCTCCTTCCGAGCGATAGGCCATCGACTCGCTGGTGTCGAGCAGGAACCAGCAGGAGAAATTGGTCTCTTCTTCGTATTGCTTGAGGTAGTAACGGTCGGATTTGCCGAAGACCTTCCAGTCGACATACCGCAGGTCATCGCCCGGGACGTATTCGCGGTGCTCGGCGAACTCGATCGAAAATCCCCGGAACGGGCTTTTGTGCAACCCCGAGACGAAGCCCTCGACAATCTGCCGGGCCTTCAGTTCGAGCCCCCCCAGGCGAGCCAGCGTGGCAGGGTCGAGATACTTCTGGTGGGCGTCCATGAGGGAGCGGGTCGAGACCAAGGAAAACCGGGTTCAAAAACCAACATCAGGAGACTGGCCACCACCGCACCACCACGCTCCGACATCACCGATCACTCTCACCGCCCCGTCCGCCCGCGGCGCTGTGCCAGCGATCGCCTGGCACAGACCCGTTGGTGCGGGACCGCAGCTCTCGCTCAACCCGGGCACCCCCGCTGGGGTACCGGTCGCGAATCAGGGCTCGGAAGTAGACCGCCACCGACGTTGACCGCGGGAGAGGAAGGTGACGGACTGGAAACACGGCTTGCAAGTCGCCCGGTGGGTGTGCCTCTGGTGGGGTCGGATCAGGACGGAGATTGCCAGGCAGCAGTCAGCTCCGCTCACAGGGCCAACACGTTGAGATTCCCACAGACTGGCCTCGCTTTCCCGAGGCTGACCCTCGCCGCATGGCAGTTACCGGGAGGCCGGTTCGAGCGTCGCCATTCGATTGAGGGACTGGGCATCGACGGGGATCAGCTCGATGAGGCGTTGAATGATGTTGTCGGGACGGATTCCCTCGGCCTCGGCGTTGAAGTTGGTCATCAGGCGGTGTCTGAGGACGGGCAGGGCCACCGCCCGCACGTCTTCGGTGCTGGCGTACGGCCGACCGTGCAGCACCGCCCGGGCCTTGGCCCCCAGTACGAGGTACTGGCTGGCCCGGGGCCCAGCCCCCCAACTGACGTACTTCTTCACGAATTCGGGGGTGTCGGGGCCGCGGTTGCGGCTCAGTCGGGTGAACTGCATCGCGTAGCGGATCACGTGATCGGCGACCGGGACCCGGCGGACAAACTGCTGGAGCGCGCCAATCTCCTGTTGCGACAGGCTCTTGACCGTCTGCACCACCGTGTCGGCCGTGGTCTGCCGGACGATCTGGAACTCCTCCTCCTCGGTCGGGTAGTCGACCAGCACGTTGAACATGAAGCGGTCCAGCTGCGCCTCGGGGAGCGGGTAGGTCCCTTCCTGTTCGATCGGGTTCTGCGTGGCGAGCACGAAGAACGGTTCCGGCAGCGTGTGCCGGCGTCCGCCGACGGTCACCTGGTGTTCCTGCATCGCCTCGAGCAGCGCGGCCTGCGTCTTGGGCGGAGTGCGGTTGATTTCGTCGGCCAGCACCACGTGGGCGAAGAGCGGACCGGGCAGAAAGCGGAACGCGCGGGTCCCCGTTGTCTTGTCTTCCTGGATGACCTCGGTGCCGGTGATGTCGGCGGGCATCAGGTCGGGGGTGAACTGCACGCGGCTGAAAGAGAGGTCAAGGCTGTCGGCGAGGGTGCGGACGAGCAGCGTCTTGGCCAGGCCGGGCACACCCACCAGCAGGCAGTGCCCGCGGGCGAACATCGCAATGAGCAGTTCTTCAATGACGTGCCGCTGGCCCACAATGACGCGGCCCACTTCGTCACTGATGCGGCGGTAGGCGGCACCCAGCCGGGCGACCGACTCAAGATCGGCAGCGCTTTCTGCGGCAGAAGCCGGGGATGGATCCGACACGACACACGCTCCTGCAGGGAGATTTGAGCCGGGAAGAAAGGACAATCTTGACGCACCAGCGCGCGAGTTGTCAAACCGGGGGGAAAACCCGGTCTTTGTGCGCACGCCAGGGGTCGCGGGACGGCTGAGGTCAAGAACGCGGGGCGCGCGAATAAGTCGGGGGGCAGATCACGACAGGGGAGCGTCCCGCCACCGCAACTGGTGGAGATGCGTGGTCCCGGGGGGGCGGTCGGGATCGGGCAACCGCGGGAGGATGCGGGTTTCGCAGACAAAGGGGCTGTCGGCGACACGGGCCAGGAACTCGTGGGCCTGGTGCCGATCGGGATCGGTGATCCACGCGACCCCACCCGGCGCCAGCATGGCCTGCAGCACCCCCAGCACAAGCGGGTGGTTGCGACGTTCGTAAATCACCTCGCACCCCAGGATGACGGGAAAGCGTCGGTCGGGGGGGTGTCGCCAGTCGAGCAGCAGGGTCTCGACACCGTCGTGCCAGCCATTCAGGCGGGCATTGTGGTGGGCCAGCACGAGCGCCTGTTCGTCGTAATCGGTGAGTGTGACCGCACACCCCGCGGCCCGGAAGGCGAAGCCCGGGAGGGCCAACCCGGCCCCAATCTCGAGCACCGTGGTCCCGGGGGGCCAGGGATGGCGGAAGACTTCGGCGGCCGTCTCGAGCGAGGCGGGCCAGAGATGCGCCCAGTAGGGCATGTAATCGTCCACCCGATGCCGGCGCTCGACCGCTGGATCGTCGAGCAGCAGGTCGGGCTGGGCGGGGACGAGCAGGTCGAAGCAGTGCCCTGGCCATTCGAAATGGTGACGGGCCCAACCCCCCGCGAGGGGGAAGGGCCCCAGGTCAACCGCAGAGTCTCCCGGCGTGTTCAACTCTTCTGCCGCCCCTCAATCACGATCAGGACGACGCCCGCCGCGAGGACGAGCACGGGGGGCAGGCGGCACTTGTCGTTGATCGTGATGGTGAGCTTGGGAACGAGGAAATTCCAGTTCTGACGGAAGGTCGCCACCTCGACTTCGTTCTCATCGACCAGTCGAAACGCCTGGGGGATGACATTGATGAACCGCCGGAGGAGCGCCATGCCCAGGCTGTCTTCTTCAATCCGCCCGGCGGGAAGCCCCTCGGGACTGGTCACCAGCCAGGTGTCACGGAGCACGGACGCGAGCCCCTTTCGCTGGAGGGTTCCCTGCGACTTGCCCGAGCGGGTGTCGGTCACGTCGTAGGTCGCGCTGATGTCGATGATTTGCCGGGCCTTGATCGAGAGACGTTCCTCAGTGAGGGTGTCATCGGAGTAGACGCGGATGTCTTCCTTCAGCTTGAACGCCTTGTGCCGGACGAACCCGATGAGCTGTTCCTGCTGATCAAAAATCCGAAAATCGCGATGCAGCAGGTTGAAGAACCGACCTCGGATCTGGTACTCGATTGCCATGCGTCACCTGAAAAAACTTCGGCAAGGGTGGGGGCAAAAACTGGAAACAAGGGAGCGGAGCCGCCCGGCGTTCGCGTTGGACGGATGCCCGCACTGCCCCGGGAAGCGTGACGACCACCACCTGGTCGCCACACACGAGAGGGAGCTCTCACCAGCCACGAGGGATTGGCGGGCAAAACGCCGGTGCAGCCTGTGGCTCAGGCGGGGGCCAGCACCTGGAGATCGACCGACTTCACCAGGTCTTTCACCCGGGCGCGGTACTCGTGCATGTGCGGGGCGACCAGGTGAGCCCGGAGAGCGTCGAGACTCGACCACTTCTCAACAATGACCGCCACGTCGTCGCGGACCGGGTTCGGACTGGGCAGCCCGGCGGCAATGTCGATGGCGGGACCGTACTCGAGGCAGCCCTCCTCGGCATGGACGGCGGGCATCAGGCGGTGGAATTCCTCAAGGAACGCCGCACGGGTGCCTGGCTGGAGGGTGATGGTCGCAAGAACGTGAATCATGGGAGACGCGGTTCCAAAGAGAGCCGGGAGGTTCCAGGCAATGTCGTGCCGCCGTCTGCGGCCCGACCGCGATCACCCGCCACGGAGCGACACGACCGGCACCTGCGGCCAGCAGGCGAACCAATGGGCGAGACAGCCTGGAAGAACCAGCAGTCTACAGGCGCCGTTCGGGGACTGCACGCGCGGCCCCGGTGGGCGGTTGGAGCAACTGGCGGAGGCCCCCCCCTGTTCAGCCCGGGAGTTCGCGCAGCATTGGGGCCAGGACGGTGGCGATGGTTGGGCTGCGGTGTTTGGCCACGAAGATCAGTCGACCGAATGCACGAGCATCTGATCGTGTCCCTTGGCCCCCCCCTGCGACGAGGCCACGAGCACGACCTTGGAGCCCGACTGGAGGACCCCTTCGGCGCGGCCCCACTGCACAATGTGCTTGAAGACTTTCTCGGGCGATTCGTCGGCGACCGGGTGACAGATCGGGGTGATGCCCCAGTACAGCGCCAGTCGGCGGGCGGTGACGGGGGAGGAAGTCAGCCCCAGCACGGGGGTCGGTGGCCGCTGGCGGGAGGTGGCCAGCGCGGTGCGACCGGTCTTGGTGAGCACCACCAGCAGTTCGGCCGCCAGGTTCTGCGCGGTGTGGACCGCTCCCACCGTCACCGCCTCGGTCACCGCCAGGGCGCGGGTGCGAAGTTGGCTGAAGGGATCGTTCGCGCGGGGAGTGAGCAGCACCCGCTCGGCTTCAGCGGCGATCCGACTCATGGTGCGCACCGTCTCGAGCGGGTACTCACCCACCGCGGTCTCACCCGAGAGCATCACCGCATCGGTCCCGTCGAGCACCGCATTGGCCACATCGGTCGCCTCGGCCCGGGTGGGCCGGCTGCTGTGAATCATGCTTTCGAGCATCTGGGTGGCGGTGATGACCGGCACGCGGTGCTGGTTGCACAGGCGGATGATCCGCTTCTGCAGCAGCGGGACCTGGGCCAGGTCGACCTCGACCCCCAGGTCGCCCCGGGCGACCATCACCACATCGGTCTGATCGAGAATCTCATCGAGGGCGTTGACCGCTTCGAGCTTCTCGATCTTCGCCACGATCTGCGGCGTGTGGGTGGGAGACAGCCGGGCGATCTCCTGCCGCAGCAGCCGCAGGTCATCGGCCGAACGCACAAACGACAGGCTGACAAAATCGAGCTCGTGGCGGAGGGCCCACTGCAGATCAAGCCGATCCTTGTCGGTGAGACTGGGGGTGCTGAGGACGGCACCGGGGAGATTGACCCCCTGCCGACTGCGGACCTCGCCCGGCTGTTCAACCTCGCAGGTGAGGCTGTTGTTGTCGGCCGCCTTGCGGACCACGCGGAGGCCGACCGAACCATCGGCCAGCAGCACGCGGTCGCCCACCTGCAGGTCGTCGATCAGTTGGTCGTAGGTGCAGTTCCAGACCCGCCGATTGGAGGGGTCGGGGGCGCGGGCGAAGGTGAATTCTTCGCCGAGCGCGCAGACAGCGACGCCCCCGGGAAGTTCGGTGAGTCGAATCTTGGGACCGGCGAGATCGCCCAGCAGCGCGACTGGACGCCCCAGGCGGTCGGAAATCCGGCGGATGGTGGCGACCCGCTCCGCGAGCCAGTCGTGTTTGCCGTGGGCGAAATTGAGCCGGAAGACATCGACCCCGGCGAGGATCAGCTCGGTGAGCCGGTCCTCGGTTTCAATGGCGGGCCCGACCGTGGCGACGATCTTGGTTTTGACGCGCGTGGGGCGTTCGATGGGGGGTGCGGGATCCATGAGGCTGGTGCGGCTGGCGGGGGAACGGAGAAGTGAACAGGCAAGCGACAGGCTGAAGAGCGACGGGCGGTCTATGGCCTGGCATCACGAACACGGACAGGCATGAAATTACTCGCTCGGAAAAGAAGTTTTTGCTCGCATGGATCGGGAAAAACAGGGGTCTGCATGGGTGGGGGCTGATGGCGAAGCGGGCGGGAGGAGGATAGCATAAACGGAACGCGAACGATGAATCTTGGGGGGAGGGTAGATTCACGCGAGATGTGTGGCCGGGTGCGGCCGTCGGCTCTGCAGACCGACTCAAGGAGCAAAGCATGAAGTGGCCGGTCTGGCGCGAGGTGTTGGGGCCCACCCTGCTGGTGGGTCTGCTGTGGCTGGCGGTCAGCACTTCCACCACGGTCTTCATGTCCTGGAAGGATGCCGCCTATCAGGAACTGCTGTCGAACAACCTGACGGTGGTGGAGAGTATCCAGTCGCTGCAGTCTGCCCTGACGGCGGCGGTTCTGTCGCGTGGCCGAGAGCAATCCCGGGCGTCGTCACAAGAGTTCTCACAACTGGCGGCAGGCTACGTCGCGGCTCGGGCCGCCCTGAGCCCCGTGGCCGATGCGGAAACGACCCGGCTGGTGGGCGAGCTTCACGCCCAGTACGGATTTCTGCTGGAGGCAAGCGAGACCGCGGAGCCCGGTTCGTTGAAGGCCCAGTCCGCCCCCCGCATGACCCCGGACGAGGCGGAGCGATTGTTGCTGGGCCTTGACGACGATTGTCGGCGAGTGATCCAGCACAACCGGGAGGTCTCGGTCGCCAGCCAGGAAGAATTTCGGTACTACAACCGGCTGGTGATGTCGATCCGGCAGATCCTGAACCTGCTGGGACCCGCCGTGGGGGTCTGGCTGGGTTATCGGGCCGCTTCCAGGTTGCGCAGCCAGATCGCCCGCATCACGGTCAAGCTGGGGGAAACCGACCTGGGGCGGGTGGAAGTCGCAAAGGAAGTGGAGGATACCGACCCAGCTGACCTCGAGTCGCTGGACCAGCAGGTGGGACGCGTGCAGCTGCGGCTGATTGAGGTGGTGTCGGAATTGCAGAGTGCTCAGCAGGAAGTCTTGAGGAGCGAGCGGTTGGCGGCGGTGGGGCAGTTGGCGGCGGGCGTCGCCCACGAATTAAGAAACCCCCTGACCTCCGTGAAGCTGCTGGTGCAGACCGCCCAGGAGGCGGCGAAGGGAACGAAGGGAACAGGGGGCGGCCCGGCGACAGTCATCGACCCGCAGACGTTCGAGGTGTTGACCTCGGAAATCGACCGGATGGAGCGGACCATTCAGAGCCTGCTCGATTTTGCCCGTCCCACCCAGCCGCGCCGGACCCGGCATGACCTGCGTGAACCTCTCCGCCGGGTGTTGAACCTGATCTCGGCCCGGGCCAGCCAGCAGCGGGTGACGATCGATTGTCGGGGGGGAGAGGCCCCCTTGTGGGTCGTGGGCGATACCGAGCAACTGGTGCAGGTGTTTCTGAACCTGACCCTCAACGGCATCGAGGCGATGCCCGAGGGAGGCAGGCTCGGTTTGGAACTGACGCGGGGCCTGGCCGAGGGGTCTCGCTGGGTTGGACTGCGGGTCAGCGACCAGGGGCCGGGACTGAGCGCCGAGGTCTTGGGACGGTTGTTCGAACCGTTTGTGACCACCAAGGAACGGGGCACCGGCCTCGGGCTGGCGGTCAGTCGGCGGATTGTGCTGGAACATTCGGGAGAACTGCTGGTTCGCAACCTGCCCGAGGGAGGCGCGGAATTCGAACTGCGCCTGCCAGAGGCCGAAGTAGTGCAGGCCGCTGTCGAGAAACCTGAATTGGCACTGGTGAACTGACAACAGGGGCCGTGGGGCTGAGTTGCAGGGAAGAGTCGACCGGCGAGTTGGGGGGGCGTTCGCGGAGGAGCCCGAGAGGTGAGCCGGAACGAGGCGAAACGCGTTCGGGCGGCGGATTTTCCAGGAGTGTGAAGCCACGATGTTGAAACTGCTGATTGTCGATGACGAACCGGGCATTCGGTTCAGTGTCCGGCAGGTGTTTGCCGGCCTGGACACCGAGGTCTACGAGGCCGACTCGGCCGACTCGGGCCGCCAGATGATGGAGACGGTCTCGCCCGATGTGGTCCTGCTTGACATTCGGCTGGGGCAGGCCGACGGGCTGCAGGTGTTCGAGCAACTCCGCCGGGTCGATCCGCGGGCGGTGATCGTGTTCATCACCGGGCATGGCACGGCCGACACGGCCATCGAGGCGATGCGCCGCGGAGCCTACGACTACCTGGTCAAACCTCTCGATGCGGGTGTGCTCCGCAGCGTCGTGCAGCAGGGGGCCGAGTCGGCGCGAGCCATGCGCAGACCAGCGCTGCTCGAGCAGCCCGAAGAGGGAAGCGAAGATGCCGATCTGCTGGTCGGTTCGAGCGCCTCGATGCGATCGGTGTTCAAGCAGGTGGGCCGGGTCGCCGCCCAGCCCGAGAGCGTGCTGATCCTGGGCGAGGTGGGGACCGGCCGGGAACTGGTCGCCCGGGCGATCTACCAGCACAGTCACCTCCGCGACAACCCCTTGATGCTGGCGAATTGCTCGGGCCGCACCGCGCAGCAGCTGGACACCGAGTTGTTCGGGTGCGAGCCGGGGGCGTATCCCGGGGCCGAGCGCCGGCGGATTGGCAAGCTCGAGCAGGCCAGCGGGGGGACGCTGATTCTCGATGAAGTCACCGAATTGCCACTCGAGACCCAGGCCAAACTGCTGCGGTTTCTTGAGCAGTCCCAATTCGAGCGGCTGGGGGGGAGTGAAACCCTGACCTGCCCGGTCCGAATCCTGGCGATCACTCACCCGGCCCTCGAGCAGCTGGTCGAATCAGGCAAGTTTCGCCGCGACCTTTACTTTCGGCTCCGCGGGCTGACCATCGGCCTCCCCCCCCTGAGAGAACGCCGGGAGGATATTCCCGAGCTGGCCCACTACTTCCTGTTCCGGTTCAACCGCAGCCTGGCCACGGGGGTGCATTCGATCTCTGAGGAGGTACTGGAGCGGTTCGATCTCTATGGCTGGCCGGGAAATGTGCGGGAGTTGCGCAACTGCATTCGCGAATCGCTGGTGCGTTCGAGCGGACCAGTGCTGGCGGAGGAGTTTCTGCCGGGCGAGTTGACCCGGCAAACGCCGGAAGCGGAGACCGACGCGATTGAAGTGAGCGCCGACGTGGCGGCCGACTGGTCGGAACTGGCCCAACAGGTCGAGTCGGGACTGCAGGCGCGGGAGCGGGGGTTGTATCGGCGGGTGCTGCGGCTGTTCGATCGGATCCTGGTGCGGGGAGCGCTCCAGCAGACCGAGGGGAACCAGGCGGTGGCCGCTGAATTGCTGGGACTCTCCCGCCCGACCCTGCGGGGGAAGATTCGCAACATGCGTTCGGCGACGGGCAGTTCGTAAGCACGTACGGGAGCGGGATTCATGGCGGCCCGGATTGTGTCGGTCCACGCCCGGGAGGTGCTGGACAGCCGTGGGCGTCCCACGGTGGAGGCCGAGGTGCGGTGTGCCACGGGCGAAGTGGGGCGGGCGATCGCCCCCAGCGGGGCCAGCACGGGTCGCCACGAGGCGCACGAACGCCGCGACGCGCAACCCGGGCACTATGGCGGGTTGGGAGTCCGTGAGGTGGCCCGGGCGGTGGACCGCGAGCTGGCCCCGCGACTGGTGGGGGGCGACCCGCAAGACCAGCGCTGGCTCGACAACACGCTCATTCAAACCGATGGCACCCCCAACAAGTCGCGCCTCGGGGGGAACGCGCTGCTGGCCGTCTCGCTCGCCGGGGCTCGGGCCGCGGCCCTCTGCCAGCGTTGCGAACTGGTCGAGCACCTGCAGCAGTTGTGGCGACAGATTCCCTCCCGGCCCCAGCCGGCGGCCGAATCGAGCCGAGCGCGCGTCGGCCCACTGGGGACCGCCCCGCTGCTGCCGCTCCCCATGGTCAACATGATCTCGGGAGGTCTGCACGCCGGGGGCCAGATTGACATCCAGGATGTGCTCGCCGTTCCCGTCGGGGCCACGAGTTTTCGCGAAGCGCTGGAATGGATTGTGCGCATCTACCGCCGGCTGGGCGAACTGCTGCGGGAGTCGGGACTGGAGGGGGTGCTGGTCGGGGACGAAGGGGGGTACGGCCCCCGCCTGAAGGGGAACGCCGCCGCCCTCGACGTGGTGACCCGCAGCATTGAGCGGGCCGGGCTGCAACCCGGAGCGCAGGTGGCGCTCGCCGTCGATGCGGCCAGCACGCATTTTCACTCCGCGGGCCGCTACCGCCTGCAGGACCAGCCCGGTGCGGAACTCGACGCCGAGGCGCTCAGCGATGTCTGGCAGGCCTGGGCGAGCCGCTACCCACTGCTCAGCCTCGAGGATGGCTGTGCCGAGGATGACTGGGAGGGCTGGAGCCGCCTCACCACCCGCTTGGGCCGCCGACTGCAACTGGTGGGGGACGACCTGTTCGTGACCAACTCGGCACGCGTGAAGGCCGGGGTCGAGCG
>CAIUHT010001446.1 GCA_903898975.1 uncultured Planctomycetaceae bacterium | reverse complement strand
CTGTTGGCCCCCCGGGCTGGGAGGGGCCCCGCTCCTGCGATCCGCCACCGCTGCAGCGATCCGCCAGGGTCAGCCCTGGCTGGTTCCTCTCAGGACCGCTTCAGCAGCCCACGAATCGACTCCCTTAGCACCCGCACACGGGTGTTGTCCGCAATCTTGAGTGTCACCTCGCGACCATCGTCGGAGAAATTGGCGACCGTGCCAATGATTCCCCCGACTGTCACGACTTCGTCATCTTTCTTCAGGGCCGCGACTTCCATCTGCTGACGCCGCTGTTCCTGCTGCTGAGGTCGCAACATCAGCAGGTAGAAAATTGCGAAAATCACCAGCATCGGGACCAGCGTGATGAAGTCGCCCAAGCCACCGGGGCCGACCGGTGCCCCCGCTCCGCCCGGTGCCGCCGCGCCACCCGCTGGGGCGGCTGTTCCGCCAGCCTGCGCCAGCACCTGCCACATTCCCCAAGCCAGCATCGCCATCTCCGCCACTCCACTCACGGGTCAAACCGTGTCGAATGTTGTCTCAAGTCCGATTGTTGTCCGTCAGGTTCCCGCAGTCTCAGCCTTCGCTGCGATCTGCCGCAACCGGCAACTCGTCCGAGCCCAGATCGCCGCCCGGCTGGTCACGACTCCGCTTCAGCACTCCGCTCCTGTGACTCTGTCACACAGCCATTCTCAAATGTGCCCGGAATGGGCCTGGATTCCAGCCCAGCTGAGCATCAGCCCGCGCATCGGAACGGTGCGCGTTGGTGTACAGCTTGGTCTGTGTTCACACCCTGGCCTTCGACGAACTGGCCAGAAACGAACAGGTCTTGAACGATCCAGTCTTGAACAATTTGGGCCCAGCCGCCCGTCCCGAATGAGGAGACAATCTCCACCGGGCCGAACTGAGTGGGCCGAGTCGTAGCGAGCCGGGCGCGGGGCACACTGCGACCCACGTGACACGCCGGAACCGGGTCCGGTTCCCCAAGATCAGAATCGGCAGCAGGTTAGACCAAGCGGCCTGGCCCGCGCCGCAAGCCCCATAGATTAGGAATTTCCCGCCCATCGGGCAAGCTGAAGACGCCGGAACTCACCCCCCTCCCCTGCCCGGACCGCCTCCCGCAACTCCCGCAGCAACTGCTGATAGTAGGCCACGTTATGCCATGACACCAAAATCGCCCCCAGCATCTCATTCACAAGGAACAGGTGCCGGAGATAGGCCCGGGTATGCCGCTGGCAAACCACGCACCCGCACCGCTCATCCAGGGGCCGCTCATCCAGCTGGTATTGCCGATTTCTTAATCGCAGCGTCCCCGCACTGGTGAACGCCATCGCATTCCGCCCATTCCGGGTCGGCATGACGCAATCGAAGAGATCGATCCCCCGGCAGACCGCCTCGACCAGGTCCTCGGGGCGACCCACCCCCATCAGGTAGCGGAGCTTGCCTGCGGGCAGATGCGGCACCGTCACATCGAGGGTCGTGTACATTTCCGTGGGCGATTCCCCCACGCTCAGCCCCCCCACCGCGTAGGCGGGAAAATCGAGCCCGACCAGTGCCTCGGCCGACCGCTGCCGCAGTTCGGGGTCGGTCCCCCCCTGCACAATCCCGAGCAGCGCCTGGTCGCCACGTCGCTGGGCCCGACGGCACCGCTCGGCCCAGGCGGTTGTTCGGTCAACTGCCTGCCGAATGCGGTCGCGGTCAAGCCCGTGGGGGGGGCATTCGTCGAGGCACATGATCAGGTCGGCCCCGAGCAGCTCCTGGATTTCGACCGCCCGTTCAGGGGTCAGTTCCAGGGGACTGCCATCGAGGTGCGAGCGAAACACCACTCCCGTGTCGTTCAGCCTGGTCAATTTCGCCAGGCTGAAAACCTGAAAGCCCCCCGAGTCGGTCAGGATCGG
>CAIUHT010001445.1 GCA_903898975.1 uncultured Planctomycetaceae bacterium | reverse complement strand
GTCGCCGCCGACCTGCCCGCCGACGACTTGCCCGTATTTGAAGAGCCACCGGAGAGTGAAGCTCGTGCGAGCGGCCCCGCCGCGCCGCGGGCCACGGTCGCCGATCTGTTCTGGAGTTGCCTGCGCGAGCGCGGGCTGGCGGCCGTTTACGGCATGCCCGGGAACCAGAACGTCGCCCTGTACGATGCTCTCGCCCGTACCAGCCCGGCGATCCCTCACTATTTAGTTCGTCACGAGCAGGGGGCGACCATGCTGGCCGCCGGGCACGCCCGTGCGACCGGAAAGATCGCGGCAGCGCTGACGGTGCCCGGGCCTGGAGCGGCGAACGCGGCCGCCGGCCTGCTTGACGCCCTCAACGACAACATCCCCGTGCTGGCGATTGTGGGGGGCTACGAAAAGGCATGCCAGGGGAAAGACCCTGCGAAGCTCTTTCATGGTCTCGACCAGGAGGCGTTCCACAAGCCGCTGGCGAAGTACTTTGCCAGCCCGCAGAAGGTCAAGGACATTCCGCGGGTGATCGATGCGGCGTTCGCCGCGATGCGGGGCGTGCGTCCTGGCCCGGCGGTGATTGAGTTGTCTCCCGACTTTGCCGCCCAGCCACTGCCCGACGGCTATCGGCCCCCGAAACCGAGCCGGCGTCCCCAACCGCTCCCCGTGAGTCCGGTCGACCTGGGGCGGGCGATTGAACTGATGCGGGCGATGCGCCGCCCGGTCCTGTGGGTGGGGAGCGACTGCGACGCGGGTCGGGCTTCGCATCGGGTGCGGCAACTGGCCGAACTGCTGGGAGCCCCGGTCGTCTACGGCCGGCGCGGCAAGGGGGTGCTGCCCGACAGTCATCGGCAGGTGGTGGGCTTCACCCGTTCGACGCGGGTCCGGGCACTGCTGGAGCAGGCTGATGGATTGATCGCGATCGGGACCCGGTTCACGCAGATCGACACCCGCAACTGGGAGACCCGGCTGCCGGGCGTGATCGTGCGGTTCGACCGCGACTCGAAGGAAGTGACCCGCGATGTGAAGGTGACGCAGGGAGTGGCGGGCGATCTGCAGGTCGCGCTGGACGCGGTGCTCCGCGAGTTGGGGCGGTCGCCGGCCCAGGTCGAGCCCGAGTGGCGCGAGCAGACGCTGGCGCAGCACAGCGAGTGGCGGGCCCGTCCCAGCACGCCGGTGTTGGCCGAGATTGCCCAGGCGGTTCCGCGCGGGGGGGTGATTGCCGTCGATGTGACGGCGACCGGTTACAACTGCTTCGATCGGCTGTTTGTGGAGGATGGCCGGAGCCTGATCTATCCGTGCCACAGCGTGGCGCTGGGTTATGCGTTCCCCGCGGCGGTGGGGGCCAAGCTGGCGGCTCCGCAGCGGCCGGTGGTCAGCCTGTCGGGCGATGCCGGTTTCCTGATGGGGCTGACCGAACTGGCGACGGCGGTGCAGTACCAGGTATCGGTAGTGGCGGTGGTGGTGAAGGACCATTGCCTGACCGCCATCCTGGGAACGCAGCAGCAGACCTGCGGAGGGCGGGAAGTCGACACGCGGATGCGGTCGCCCGACTTCCTGGCGGTGGCCCGCGGGTTCGGCGCGGAGGCGGTGGCGTGCCCAGAGTTGTCCGACCTGCCTCGCCTGATCAGCGAAGGACTCAAACGTCCGGGCCCCACGGTGATCGAACTCGACTTCTCTGATCGCGTGGACGAACTGATTGGCCAGATCCCCTGGCTGCACGGGGAGTAGCCCGGCCGAGCGTCGAGCGGGAACAATCGCTGGGGAGCGATCCGACCGGAGTGGCTGTGGCGACTCGGCAGACTTCGCCCGCTCGAGGGAGCGGGGCTGCGGCGTCTGAG
>CAIUHT010001444.1 GCA_903898975.1 uncultured Planctomycetaceae bacterium | reverse complement strand
TAGTCCTTGGCTCCCCCTGGGGTCGGTGCGAGCACTACTACTCGTGCAACCACACCAGCGACATGCCGCACATACCAGACCATGCATGCACAGGACGCAACAAGCACGATGGCGGATACGGCAGGGAGAAGGGAGGCACCATGAGGGAGAACGGAGAAAAGAAAGGTCCACCGGCCCACCCCCCCGGACGGCCAACCCCGGCAAACGCGGCGCCTTCGGCGGTCCAGTCCTGCAGGTCGCCGGTCTCGAAGTCGAGATTGAGTGCCTTGCCATTCGCCCCCTTGGGCAGCACGCCCATTTCGGTCGCCCCCTTCGCGGGAGGATCAACGGCGGCCAGCAACAGTGAGCTGCCCAGCCAGAGCAGCAGGAGGGGAACAAGACAGCGAAGCGAAGCAGGCATGGTTCCACCAGAAGAAAGCGGGCGCGGGGACCGGCCCGAAGTTCTCCCTGAGACATCCCCTCGCTGAGGGAAGAAGGCATGGAGCCTGGCCGGAATCGTCGTCCGTCTGGCCTCCACGATCACAGGCGAATCTCCGGGCCGTTTTTTCCGGAGTCTCCCCGAGTTTAGGGGGGAAACTGGCGGGCCGACAAGCGGCGGGCCTGCCCAATTGCCAAACGGCAGTGTGGCAGAGTTGCGGGGTTCCCGGCGGGGTGGGTATCGTCCCGGCAGTCGACAGTGCAAACCGGCTTCCCCTTTCCTTCAGGATGGCGTGTCATGGTGCGGATTGGCTTGATTGGCCTTGGGTTCATGGGGATGACTCACTTTGAAGGAGCCCGCAAGGTCAAGGGGGGCAAGATTGTCGCCATCGCCACCCGCGACCCCAAAAAGCTCGCCGGCGACTGGACCAGCATCCAGGGCAACTTTGGGCCCCGGGGGGGACATGTCGATCTCAAGAAGATGAAGGTCGCCGCGCATGCCGACTATCGCGATCTGCTGAAAGATCCCGACATTGACCTGGTCGATGTCTGCCTCCCCAACGACCAGCATGAGCAGGTGGTCATCGAGGCTCTCAAGGCAGGCAAGCATGTGCTCGTCGAGAAGCCCATTGCCGTGGACCTGAAGGCGGCCGATCGGATGGTGGCGGCCGCGCAGAAGGCCAAGCGCATGCTGATGGTCGCCCATGTGCTGCCGTTCTTCCCCGAGTTCAAGTTTGTGACCGACACGGTCCATGGCGGAAAATACGGCAAGTTGCGGGCGGCCCACTTTCGGCGGGTGATCTGCACCCCCGACTGGTCGGCCGACATGGCCGATCTGTCGAAGACCGGCGGGCCGGGGGTCGACCTGCACATCCACGACACCCACTTCATCAGCCTGCTGTGCGGCGTTCCCGAGGCCGTTCACTCTCGGGGGGTCATCGAGCAGGGCTGGGCCCAGCATCTCGAGACCCAGTACCTCTACCCCGATCGCTCGCTGGCGGTGGCGTGCACGATGGGGGGAATTGCCGCCAAAGGGCTGGCGTTTGCCCATGGCTACGAGATCTACCTCGAAAAGGCGACCCTGCTCTTCGATTTCAACACACTTGCCGGGCAACCGGTCGTCAATCGCCCCCTGACCGTGGTGACCAACGATGGCAAGGCGATCAACCCGGTCCTGAAGGGAGGCACCGAGTGGTGTGCCGCCTTCACCGCCGAGATCCAGGCAGCCGTGAAGGGAATCGAGTCGGGCACCTGCCCGCCGCTGCTTTCCGGCGAACTCGCCCGTGATGCCCTCAAGCTCTGCCATCTCGAAGCCAAGAGTGCCCTCACAGGCAAGGCGATTGCCTTGAAGTAACTCTCCTGCTGGCCCCCCCCTGCACTGCTCACAGCCATTCAGGGGGGTCTGGCCAAAGGCGCATCGATCGGATCTCAAGACCGATGGACCGCAGGGACGGCAGGGAAAACCCTGGGATCACTCTCCCGCGTGCCGCTCGGAAGAACCTTCCGGCCCGCGCCGCTCGAGATAAGAGGCGAGGATGAACTGGGCCGCGAGCTTGTCCATCTTGGACTTGCGCTGCTTTTCGGTCAGGCCTGCGATCATCAGGTGATACTCGGCAAATGCGGTCGAGAACCGCTCGTCATGGAAGACGACCGGCAGGCCAGTCACCTGGCTGGCCCATTCGCCAAACTCACGCGCCTCCCGGGCCTTTCCTCCCTCCTCACCACTCATGTGGACCGGCAGCCCCACGACCAGGCCGACCGCCGTGTAAGCCGCCACCTTCGAGCGCAGGAACTGCGCGTCATCATCGGGCTCACCGCGGTTGCAGATGGCCAGCGGTGAGGAAATGGTCTGGTCGGGAGTCGAGACCGCGACGCCAAACCGCTTGGTGCCATAGTCGAGCCCCAGCAGGGCTCCACGTCGGGGAAGTTCAGTCACAATTTCAGACTTTCCACAGCGATCAGAGGTACTGCGACAGGCCGCGTTCATCGAGCAGGGCGACCAGTTGTCGCAGCGCGTTTTCGTCGTCGCGGGGGGCCACGAGGGTGGCATCAGGGGTGTGGACCACCACACAATCCCGCAGGCCAATCGTCGCCACCAGGTGCCCTCCCGTCGTGCGAATCACGCACCCGGTTGAGTCGAGAGCACAGGTGGGGCCGGTCGTGGTATTTCCCACCGCATCCTTGCCCAGAACGGCAGGCAGCGACTGCCAACTTCCCACATCGTCCCACTCGAAACTCGACGGGATGACAAACACGCCCCCCTGGCTGGCGGCCGGCTCGAGTACGGCGTAGTCGATCGAGATCGAGGGCATGCGGGGAAACTCTTCGGCGAGAGCGGATTGCCAGCCCGGGGTCCCCCACGCCGGACGCAGCCGCTCCAGTCCCTGCACAATCGCCGGTTGGTGTTCCGACAACAGCT
>CAIUHT010001443.1 GCA_903898975.1 uncultured Planctomycetaceae bacterium | reverse complement strand
TGCCCTGGGCCTGGGCGTTCAGCTCAATGGTCCAGGGGGTGGTGGCCTGCAGCAGCGGATCGATGACGGTCCGCACTTGCCGGACCACTTCCGTCGAGACCGTGAGCCCACCCCCGACGCCTTCAAACCGGCGCCCGTTGAGGATGAACAGGGGGGTGGCATCGCCGCGGTAGAGCTTGAAGCGTTCGGCTCCCTGGGCGTTGGCCAGCGGGTCGGCACCGGGGACGTGCTGGTGGTAGCGGATGACAACGACCTCGGAGCGGGGGTAGATGCGGGCGAGGGCCGAGGCAGCGAAATCGGGACCCACGCACGGGGCACACTGGGCGCCGGTGAAGAGTTCGATCAGCAGGGTGCGGTTGCCGGTGCTGGGGTCGCGGGGAGGGTTCGCCGGGCCGGCGAGCGCGGAGATCCGGTCGTCATACAGGCGGTCGAGGAACGGGGCGATCTCGGGGAGGGGCTGCCCCAGCCGTTGCCAGGTTTTGACAAGCAGCTGATTGGGCACCAGCTCGGGGGGTGGCGTCTGCTTGGCTTCGAGTTCTTTGCGGGCGACCAGCGAGACGATGGCTCCTTCCATGCCGGGGAGGGCGACCAGCTCGCCCAGCAGATCGCGGGCTTCTTCGAGGCGGTTGGCCTGCAAGGCCTGCTGCGAGAGGAGCCAGGTGATCTCGGGGTCGAAGAGAGTCTGCTTGCGAATCTCCCGCAGGTGGGCGACCCCCTCGTCGATGCGGCCCGCACCAATGAGCAGTTGCCCGCGGATGCGATCGAGGATTGTTTTCCAGACGGGGGGCGTGGCATCGCTGAGCTGCTCGCGGGCGGCGTCGCACAGGGTCAGCCCGAGGGGGGAATGTTTCCCCGAGCGGGTGATGGCGAGGGCGGCGTCGATTTGTGCGCGGATGGCGAGTGCCGGGCCCCACGATTCCCCGGCAAGCCGCGATGCCTCGCACACCAGCGCCAGTCGGTCGGAGTCGTCGAACTGTTCGGTGGCGAGCGGGATGAGCGCCTGGTAGGCATCGAGCGCGATGGGCTGGCGGTCGAACCGCCGCACCAGCCGGAGCAGTTCGGGCAGTGGCTGCTCACTGGCGAGGGCGTCGCGGTATTCATTCACCGCAACGCCCGGGCGGGGCTCCTTCAGGTTGCCGAGGGTCTCGGCGTCGGTGGGAACAAACCAGGCGGGAGCGACCGTGCGTCCCACCACCGTGAGCACGCCGCGGACCCGCCCCTGATCGAACCGGCCGCGCATCTCGAAGCGGACTTCGGGGGTGACGAAATCGAGCTGAAAGCCCCCCGCGGCGATCTGGGCCTGGGCCAGGGTGCTCTCTGCGATCGCGGCGTCGACGATGCGGACCTGGAACTCGTCTCCGGCGGGGGTGCATTCGATGAGCCACGGGGCGACGTCGGTGCCGCGTTCCGAGAAGTAGACAACCCATCGCCCAGCGAATGACTCGCGAGCTGGAATCTCGGAGCCCGCCGCGCGGGTGGTGCGATCGATCTCTTCCTCCAGCCGGCTGGTCTCGAGTTCGATGGCGGGGGTGTCGGCCTGGGTCCAGCGAACCTTGCCACCGGCGAGCGCGATGAGGTCGGTCGAAGCGAGCGCCCAGCCCTTCCCACCGGGGCCCTTCTTCAGCAGGAACAGGTAGAGCGTTCCCGGTTTGTAGCCGGGCAAGCCCGGGCCCTCGGCTGGCGGAGCGATGAGAGCCCGCGAGCCCCGGGCCCCGACCCCACGCAGCGCGCGATCGACAATGATGACGAACCGCTTGTCTGACCCGGCGGCGACCGCCTGTTCGGGGGAGCCGACGAGGATGCGTTCGGCCTGCTCCAGTGGCTGCACGATGGCGGGCGGCAGGGCTTCCGCCTGGGCCCAAGCGGCCGGCAAGGTGCCCTGAGCGCTCCACCCGAGCACAGCGGAGACAACCAGCAGCGCACAGAACCGGGGGACGATGCGGGAGGAGACGACCGGGGTGCAACAGGGGCGGCGCATGGCGACGGAGATGCGAGGAAGGCGATGCGAGAGCGGTGGCGGCAGAGATTGCGGCCGGGCGCCCGGCAAGAGGCGAGCCAGATTGTAGCGTCTGGCGAGCCCTTAGGATTCTGCCAGCTGTCGGGAGATGTGAAGGAAGTGTGTGTGCCTGTCGGGAGGGGCGTTGAATCGCGTGGAAACGGCGAAGATAATGGGAAGAGAGTGGCGGGGTCGGAGAGCGCCGGTGCCGGGCGGAGTGTCCGCCGGGAAGTGCGTGGCCCACCCCCTGCCACTGGTTGACGGATTGGATTTTCCCCATGCCCTCCTGGTTCGCGACGAAGGGCCGGCTGTTTGGGGGCGAGCGCGGGGAGCCGCAGACGTTTACAGTGCAATGTCTCTGCGGCGAAACGCTGGAAGGGACGCGAACCAAGGGGCCGCAGGTGGCGGTCTGTCGGCGGTGCGAGCAACTGCACTTTGTGCTGCCCGCGTCACCATTTCCTGAGCCGAAGGAAAAGCCCAAACGCCGGCTGTTAAGCCCCGGCGGGGACCCAGGGACGATCGCTGCAGGAGAGGGGGCCGACGGCAACCG
>CAIUHT010001442.1 GCA_903898975.1 uncultured Planctomycetaceae bacterium | reverse complement strand
TCAACCCCGAGATCGAGGGCTTCGTCTCGCAGACCCTCGGCGAGAAGCTGAAGTCGTGGCTCGAGGAGCACCCGAAGGAAGCCCGCGAGATGTGCCAGCGGGCGGTACTCGCCGCCGAGGCCCGCGAGGCGGCCCGCAAGGCCCGCGACATGGTCCGCCGGAAGGGGGCGCTCACCTCGGCCGGGCTGCCCGAAAAACTCCGCGACTGCCGAACCCACGACCTGCAATCGAGCGAACTCTTCCTGGTCGAGGGAGAATCGGCCGGCGGGTCAGCCGATACCGGTCGCGACTCCAACATCCAGGCGATCCTTCCCCTCAAGGGAAAGATCCTGAACGTCGAGAAGGCGCAGATTCTCAAGGTGCTCGACAACGACGAAGTCCTCGCCATCTTCAAGGCGATTGGGGTGACCCCGGGGGGCGAACTCGAAGACGCCGCCAAGCGCCGGTACGGCAAGGTCATCCTCATGACCGACGCCGACGTCGACGGGAGCCACATCCGCACGCTGCTGCTGACGCTCTTCTTCCGGCACATGCGGTCCCTGGTCGCCCAGGGGTGCATCTACATCGCCCAGCCCCCGCTCTACCGCGTGACGCAGAAGAAGCAGGTGCGGTACGTGCAGACCGCCGAGTCGATGATGCACGAACTGGCCAGCCTGGGGCTCAGCAGTGCCCGGCTGGAGTTCAGCGACGGCGCGGTGCTGCAGGGGGAACAGCTCGAGCAGGTGGTCTGGCTGATCGACCAGCTCGACAACCCGCTGCGGACGCTCGAACGGCGGGGCATTGACCTGCGGGTCATGGTCCCCCGGCACCTCAACGAGCGGGGCGAACTTCCCCGCTACCGCGTCTTCCTGGGCCGCACGCAGCACTGGTTCGAGAACCGCGCCCAGGTCGAGGCGTTCAAGCTCGCCGAGGAACAGCGGCTGGGTAAACCCCTCAAGAGCACCGAGACGCTGCCTGACGCAGCCACCAAACCGGGCGACCCTCCCCCGGCGAAGCCGGCAGCGGGCGAGGTCTTCTACTCCGAGCAAGACCTGTTCGAGGTGCGAACGATCAACCAGTTGCTGCAGCAGCTGGCGGGGTACGGCATTCGGCTGCCAAACTTCCTCCCCGCGGCGGTGCGGAACGGTCTGCCGGTCACTCCGTACAAGCTCTGCAACGAAGACCAGACCGTCCCCCTCACCTCGCTGCGCGACCTGCTTCCCGAACTGCGGCAACTGGGAGAAAAAGGCCTCAGCCTGACCCGCTTCAAGGGGCTGGGAGAAATGGACGCCGAGGAGCTGGGCGTGACCACCATGGACCCCAAGACCCGCACGCTGTTGAAGGTGACCATGGAAGACGCCACAGCCGCCGATGAAATCTTCCGAGTCCTCATGGGCGACCACGTAGAACCCCGCCGGGAGTTCATCGAGAAGCACGCGTTGGAAGTCAAAGAACTCGACGTCTAACACAAAACAACCCCGCAAAAAACCCCGACCGGGAGGGCGAGGCTCCGCCCGAGCCACCGCTGCGTAACCACCCGCGAAACAACCCCCACCGGGGCCAAATCCAGCACGGCAAAAACCCAAACCATCAACAAAAACGCAATCCCCAGCCGCCAAACCCCCCCAGGCCAACAGAGCCGCAAGGGCTACTGCGCAAATCCCAACGTCGGATAACCGAACAAAAACCACCCCCCTCTCCCGCGAAACCAACCCCGCCGAACACGCATGACCCCATCGCGGGGGAGTGGTAGGGGGTGGGGGAACATCCAATTGCCGTCCATCACGCCTCAACCCCACG
>CAIUHT010001441.1 GCA_903898975.1 uncultured Planctomycetaceae bacterium | reverse complement strand
CATCCCGACAGCAGGTAGCCCAGGTCCGCGCCGTCCACCTGTCCGTCACGATTGAGATCGCTCGCCGTCGCGGCCGTCGCCGGCCCCCACTGGGACAGGAGGGCACCAAGGTCGGCGCCGTTGATCTGCCCGTCGACAAACAGGTCGCCGATGCACTCGCAGCTGTCGGGTACCCCGTTCCCGTTGAAGTCACCGCTTGCATCGCACGCGTCACCGATGCCGTCGCCATTGCAGTCGGATTGTGCCGGATTTGCAATACTCGGGCAGTTGTCATAGTGGTCGAGAATCTCGTCGCCGTCGGCATCAGAAACAGGCACAACGATGATGCTGTCGATCACAAAATTTGGCGGGTAGTAAGCCAGGTCGAAGACGTCGTTTCCTCGGTAATAAAGGCCGACACTTACCGTGCGAATCCGGTCGAGCGCAACGCCAGAAAACTGAGTTAAGGGGAAGTTCATTCTCCCAACTAGCTCGTTGCCGGTGGCGTTAATCACGTGCTGCCGACTCACCGCCCCTGAGTCGTCACGCACTTCCACGAACAGAGACAAGTAGCTGCCAAATCCCGTCTGGCCACTGAGCGGTCCACTTTGAAGCACACCCTTCACTTCGATTGCATCCCCATGGGAAAGCAGGTTCATCGCACTACCTGGCTCAACCGAATAGTCCAAACGCGCAACTCCTTCAGTCAATCGCCCCGTCATCTTGAGGTTGGCAATGCCGGACATCGCTTCGACGATGCAACTGACACGCCTTGCCTGAGCTTGGCTGGTCCACATGTTGTACGGCGCACTGTTGCTAGCAAACCACACATATGCTCCGCGTCGATTCATCGATCCGGTCACGGGGAAGATCGCTGAGTTAGGGGCAGACGACCCCGAGCTCTCGGCCGAATAGCTTGAGACGAGGTACATCTCAACAACCTGCGACTCCGCCGAGTACCCATCGACAATCAAGCCCATCTGCGCAGTGGCAAGCCGCGTTCCAAACAAAGCAGCCGCCGCCAAAGCGGCCACTGGAATACGCCTTCGGATCCTGACAATGAGCGCCCCGACAACCACGGATACAGATCTCATGTTTGCTAGTCCTCCCCGGGATCCACCCCGGAATCCGGAATCTACCCCGCACCACCCCTCCGGTCCAAGAACAACATTCCGAAAGGGGCTTCCCCACCCCCGGAAACTGGGCCGGTTCCGAAAACAACCGGCGCGCAGGGCCGGTCGCCACGCACGTTCGCCTTGAGGACTGACGCCGAGCGGCGCGGTAATCCAAATCAAGCCCCCCAAGGAACGTCGTTGGCTTCCCATGCAACTCGCTGCGTAGAGGGCGTTCAACGCCCAATGCCCTCTAGCCGACTCGGTACTTGATCTCGTTGGCATCTAGGGCGAGGCAGAACAGAGCCGCCGCGAGCTGCACGGGCCGCTTCACACGATCAGCCAGTTTGCTGTCGCCAAGATGCGACGCCAATGTGCACTCGATCTTCAAAGACGACGTCCCTGACCCCTCTCGATTCGCCCGGACCGAAGCGCTGATCGCATTCATGCCTCCCCAAAACCCGGCAGACTCTTGAATTGAAACATCAAACCTTGTGTGGCAAATCCAGCCATCAGATCTGGTCCAAGAGATGAGCGATCCCCGACAAGCCCGAATGACTTCGTCACCAAGCATTCCCTGCAATCGATTGATGGGTATCAGCACTCCCGGATTGCCAAAATCGCAGATCGAGCCCCAGGCAAGACGCGTCATCTGATCTGCATCAGCGTAAATCCAGACCCTGAGCGACTGGGTCACGTATTGCATCGGCACCATGCCACGTGTCCTTAGCCGATTAGGCCGCCAAGAAGCCCGCCGAGCAACCCCGCTCCCACCAACTTGGCGACGCCAGCGAACTGCTCCTTCCGAGCCTGCTGGCTGGAAAGCAGGATGCCACTCACCGCTATCGAGACGATCACCTCAGCCTCGATTGGGGTCACGTGCGAGATCCCACACGACGCGGCAGCGTTGCTCAGTCTCGGGTCGTCTGAGCTCCAGATGCGGTCGAAACACTGCCGAACCTTGTCGGGGCTACCAAGGATCCCTGCCGCTTGGCACTCCTGAATCATTGAGGCAAGCAGGCGATCCGCGATGACCGCGCCAGGCGAACCAAGTTGTCCAAGAGCGAAGCCAAGTGATCCGTGATCAGCCCAGATAGTGGGAACGAATTGGCGGCGGACGGGAACCGGAGCAAAAATCGGCGGCTCCTGCCCTGCCGACAAAGCCGACGGGACGCTTGCATCACTCACGCGCCGCCAACGAGCATTGCAATCCCCGCAGCGCCGGACACCCGTGCGCTTGTTGATCTTGTTTCCCGAGGAGTTTCCGCACTCCGGACAGGTGCTCACAGCAATCCGAAGGCTAGCACGAGACAGCACAAAGTCAATGCAAGATGTGTGCGCTTAGGCCGAGTGGGCCAGCGACCGATACTCGAACCCGCCGGGGTGGAGTGCGATCATTGTCTGAATGCTGGCAAAGCCTTTGATTCCACATGGCGGTGACGGCAAACGGCAGGCGCACAGGCTCGACACGCGCTCGCAAACGGTACTTTCTAAACATGGCCGAACTCTCCGATGAAGACATCTCCTTCATCAACGCCCACGGGGTCCCTCTCTCGCGCGTGTTTGATGCCGAGTCACTCCCAACGAAGTTCTGGAAATCGCTCATGTCTGAGCGTCGGCTTTGGCTTGCCTACGGTGTCACTCCTTGCGAAGCAGCTGGACACCAGCTCCGCACCCGAAAGGGCCACTGTGTCCGGTGCAATCCTGCGGCACTTGCCTTCCTGAAGCGACACGACTTGGAAGGTGAGGTTTACATCGCCTACTCAAAGAAGTTGCGGTTGGTTAAGGTCGGTAGTACGGAGTTTTATCTCGACCGGGAGGCAAGCCTCAACGCTGATGGATATGCGGGAGCAGCGGACTGGGAAATCCGGCATTGGGCGCGGAGCAATCGTGCGGGCCGAACCGAGTATCTCGTTCAGGCAGAACTGCGACAGCACCACATACCTACCCAGTACTTCCGAGAGTCAACTGGATCGTTCGTCTGGGCGAACGAAGTGTTCCGCTGCTCACTCGAGCTCGCCAAGGCCACGCTTGAGAAGATCAGCCGGTGCAAATAGCTAGTCCGCACGCGTCGAAAGTTGCTTTCGGACAATCGTCTTCAAGAAGCTGAGTGTGAAGTCTGAGCCTAGCACGCCGGCCGAGCGGTGAGGCATGTTGCTGTAACGCGGCGATAGGACGGCGAGGACGAGGGCAAGCTGGCCGTGGGTGCCACCGGCGCGCAGGGCCTGGGGAACAGGTTCATGTTTAGCCCCCCTCCGCCACAGCCCACAGAAACCTCCACCCCTGACCTCCCCAAGGCCATCGCCTGGGCAGCATTGAAGGCGGCCTACAGCCCCGAGCAGCTCGGCCTCAT
>CAIUHT010001440.1 GCA_903898975.1 uncultured Planctomycetaceae bacterium | reverse complement strand
CGATCTCCCAGCGGCTCCCCTGCCCCGCACTCCGCTCCCCTCCAGACCGGCGCCTCAATCAATCTGGCTCCCGAGGTGCGAACTCCACCGAGGCCCCGCCCGCTCCGGCCTGCAGCGTCGGTCCGTCGATCATCGCGTGCAGAATCTTCAGCTGAATGTTGATCTTCAACCCGTCACACCGCTGGTGGATGATCTCGGGCATCCCGTTCAACAGCAGCGACGGATTCTCCTGTGTGAAATACCCCGCGATCATGCTGATCAACCCCAGCAGGTCGCTGCACAGCGACAGGTACAGCAGGTTCTCCCGCCGCACCGCCGGGTCCAGCTGCCCCAGCACATCCTTCGAACTCTGGTGCACGCTGATCAGGCTCACCAGCGTGTTCAATTCGTGAAACTGCCGTCGATACGCCAGGATCTCCCAGCCCAGCAACGCCAGGAACGCGATCGCGATCTGGATCAGGATGCCGAGGAACGCCTCGATCCCCTGGAACAGGTCGCTCGCCTCCGCCAGGCTGTCGATGTTGTCGAGATCGTCCAGGTCAGCCGAACGCAGTTTCAACAGCCGGTTCACCGTCGCCAGCATCGCCGGTGTCATCCCCCGCCGGCCAATCAACCAGCTCGCCACGTCGAACGACTCCACCGCGGCGTGCGGAATCTCTCCCGCCTTCAACCAGCCCGCCGGAATCGTGTGCGGCGTCAGGTAGTCCAGCCGTCGCCCCCGGGCCCCCAGCCGCACGTCCCGCAACACAAACCCCTGCTCCACCAACCGCTCGCACGCCCGCAGCGTCCCCTCGTCGGCGGGGTCCTTCACCACCAGCACGGCGTCGACATCCTCGGGCACGCGCCAGGGCTGCTCGCCCGCCAGCTCTTTCCACTCGTGCCGATACTCAATCTCGCGCGGATGCCGCCACGCCGCGAACAGTTGCCGGGCCACAGTGTGGCTCCCCTCCCCCTCGGCCGAGGTCAGCACCGTCCGCACCGACTCGGGCGAACGATCCCCCCGGGTCAGCCAGAGAATCAGTTCGGGGCTCCCCATCGAGACCCTCGGCAAATCGACCGGAACGTCGAAGCCCCCCTGCACATACCCCAGGTCAATCGTCCCCGCGATCAGTTCTTCGACCGCCTCGCGTGAGCCGGGCAGCGTCCGCAGTCGCAGCTTGATGCGTCCCTGCCGGACCAGCCGCTCGCGCAGTTCCTGGGCGTCCCGATCGGGCACGCCAATCTGCAGGGTGACCGGGCTGAAGAATCGCGAATAAACCCACGCCCCCAGCCCCAACAGTGCCAGCACCACAAACAGCAGGGGCAGCCGATGCAGGCCCCAGAACCGGCCCAGCCGCGCGGTCATCCGCCCGGCTTCTCCCGCGACCCGCGCGGTGGCGTTCGCCAGTCGGGCCAGCCCGGGATGCGTCGGCAACTCGGCCTGAATGCGATCGCGCACATCCTCGGCCAACCGCCGAATGGGGGCGATCTCCAGCTTCACCGGCTGATCCAGCCCCGCCGCGGCCCCCGCGTTGCCAGCCTGGCCACTCCCCGCCGCAAGCCTCGCTGACAACCCCTCGACCGAGGCACCGCCTGGGCCACCTGTCGGGCCAGTCGGCGGGCGGCCAGAGGGACCACCGGAAGGGGCACCAGGGGGGCCACTGGGCGAATTGGGGGGAGGGGCGTTCGACACGGCTCGAGCGGGGGGATGGCGACCAACCCCGCGACCCCCGGCTCCACT
>CAIUHT010001439.1 GCA_903898975.1 uncultured Planctomycetaceae bacterium | reverse complement strand
GGGATGCGGCGCGCAGACGAACGTGAACTGCTGCAGTTTCAGCATCTGCTGCACCAGTTCCGAGGGGGCATGCACCCACCCCAGCCGCCACCCGGTCATCGAGTGCGACTTGCTGAACGAATCGACCACGATCGTCCGCTCGTTCCATCGCGCGGGTGAGACAAACGGTGCGTCGTAGCAGAAGGCGCGGTAGATTTCGTCGCTGATCAGGGCCACATCCCGCTCCGCGGCGAGCTTGGCCAGCCCCTCGATCTCCGCGGCGGTCGGCACCGCCCCGGTCGGATTGCCCGGGCTGTTGAACAGGATGACCTTGGTGCGGGGAGTGATGGCGTCGCGGACGCGATCGAGGTCGAGGCGAAAATCGGGATAGGTGGGAATCTCGACCGTCCGTCCCCCCAGCAGGGAGACCTGGTGCCGGTACATGACGAAGTACGGGTCGAACACCAGCACCTCGTCGCCCGGATTGACCAGCACCGACAGGGCCAGCAGCAGACCGCCGCTGGTACCACTCGAGATGAACACCTTGCGGTCGGGCTGAGCGTATTGCCGGTCGACATCGGCCTGGATCTTGTCAATCAGCGGCGCGATCCCCTGGGTCTGGCTGTAGACATTCTTCCCCTCGGCCACCGCCCGATACAGCGCCTGCTTGATCGGCTCGGGGGTGTCGTAGTGGGGCTGGCCGATACTCAGGTTGATCGGGTCTTTGAGCTTCGCCGCCAGATCAAACACCTTGCGAATGCCCGAGGCGTCAATCCGTTGCATCCGGTCGGCAATCCAGCGATCCATGTCGAGTCAGTGGGAATCGAGAAGCAGGAGGGGAAAAGGTCGGCAGAGCCGCAGGGCAACCGACGGCAGGACCAGGCCAAAGGCGAATCGCTCGCCACGACGCCGATACTACCGCAGCCAACAACCAATTGCCCAGCCCCGGTCACAAACCCGGCCACGAACCTTTCGATTCGCTGCAGTCTGCGATCCATGCCGCGCTTCCCGCTGCTTCCTTGGCCAAGCGAAAAACTCCCTGACGCATCGAGTCCAGGCCCTCGATTCGCACTGGAATCGGTCACGTCTTAAGGCCCAGTGGCACCTGCGGCGCCAGCTTTCGACTGTTGAAGAGAGCGTCTTTCTGCCTGTGTCGAGTGAGCCTCGATCGCGCGCGCTGAAGAACTTGGGCTTCGCCCCGGGCTGAGAGAAGCGACCCTCCAGGCCGCGTGCCTGTGAAGTTCGATTGCGGGGGCAACGCTCCAACGGGAATGCGAAGACGAAGGTACCCACCGATCCTGTTCTCTGGCACTTCGTTGTTTGCGGTGTCAGGCTGAGGCAGTCGCTCCGGGCGACCTGGCTTCTCTTTCACAGTGAGAAGGGAGCGACCGCTGGCAAGGGGAAAGGTGCCTCAGGGAATCTTCAGCGGGCTCCTACCCCGCCCAGTCGGCGCACAGCAGTTCCGCCTGTTTCAGTACGGTGTCGGCGGCCTGGGTTTGCTTGTCGGGGGGGTAGCCATGTTTTTTCAGGATCTTCTTCACCAGCAGGCGGAGTTTTGCCCGGACGCTGTCTTTCACCGCCCAGTCGATTGTCACGTTCCGCCGGACGGTGTCGACCAGTTCGCGGGCAATCGCGCACAGGGCCTTGTCGCCCAGCACGGCCACCGCACTGTCGTTGACTTCCAGCGCCTCGTAAAACGCCTCCTCGTCTTCGCTCAGGCCCAGTGCCGCGCCCCGTTGCTTGGCCTCCCGCATCTGCTGCGCCAGGGCCACCAGTTCCGCAATCACCTGGGCCGCGTCCACTGACCGGTTCTGGTACTTCTTGATCGTGTTGTCCAGCATCTCGGCGAACGAGCGGGATTGCACCAGGTTCTTCCGCGACCGCGCCTTGATCTCGTCGCTCAACAGCTTGCGCAGCACCTCGAGCGCCAGGTTCCGCTGCGGCATGTCGCGGACCTCCGCCAGGAACTCGTCCGACAGAATCGAAATGTCGGGCCGGTCCAGCCCCGCCGCGGCGAAGATGTCGATCACCTCGTCCGAGGCGACCGACCGCGAGATGATCTGCCGAACCGCCGCGTCGAGTTCTTCCGGGCTGGGCCCGCCCCGCCCCCCCGATTCGCCCAGTTTCGCGAACTGGGCCCGCAGGCACTGGAAGAACGCCACTTCCTCCCGCAGCGGGAGCGCCTCGTCGTGCGTCCCGACCAGCGCAAACGCCTTGGAGAGTTCGGTGACCGCCTGGACAAACCGCGCTTGACCCTCTTCCCGCTGCAAGATGAAGTCCATCGCCTCGGGAATCACCGAGATCCGCTGCCCGGGTGTGCCGGTGAAAAAGCGGGAATAGTCGTAGCCGTGCAAAATGCCCCGGACAATCTCGTATTTCTCGCGCAGCACCTCGAGGGTCTGCTCGATGGGAATGCCGGTGTCGTCCCGATCGGCCTGCGTGTATTGCGCGAGGGCTTTTTTGAGTTCGACCGCCAGGCCCAGGTAGTCGACCACCAGGCCCCCCGGCTTGTCCTGGAAGACCCGGTTCACACGGGCAATGGCCTGCATCAGGTTGTGCCCGCTCATGGGCTTGTCGAGGTACATGGTGTGCATGCAGGGAGCGTCGAACCCGGTCAGCCACATGTCCCGCACAATCACCAGCTTCAGCGGGTCGTCGGCCTGCTTGAACCGTTTCGCCAGTTCCTCCCGGCCCCGCTTGGGGCGAATATGGTCCTGGTAGGGAAGCGGGTCGCTCGCCTGCCCGGTCATCACCACCTTGAGTGCCCCGGCGTCGTCCTGGTCGCTGTGCCACTCGGGACGAAGGGCGACCAGTTCGGCGTAGAGTTCGACGCAGATTCGCCGGCTCATGCAGACGATCATCGCCTTGCCATCCAGCGAGGCGAGGCGTTCTTCCCAGTGCCTCACAATGTCTTGCGCGATCAGCCGGATGCGCTGGTCGCTGCCGACCAGCGACTCGAGGGCGGCCCACTTCGACTTCAGCTTCTCCTTCGACGTCGGTTCTTCCCCCTCGGTCAGTTCTTCGAATTCCTCGTCGATTCGGGGGCGTTCGGCCTCGGCGAGCGCCAGCTTGGCCAGGCGCCCCTCGTAGTAGATCTTGACGGTGGCACCGTCTTCGACCGCGCGGCTGATGTCGTAGACGTCGATGTAATCGCCGAAGACCGCCTTGGTGTTCTTGTCGCCCAGTTCAATGGGGGTGCCGGTGAAGCCCAGGTACGAGGCATTGGGCAGGGCGTCGCGCAGGTGCTTGCTGAAGCCGTAGCTGATGACCCCCGCCTTGGTGGCCTTGGCGTAATGGCCGTACTGGCTGCGATGCGCTTCGTCGGCGATCACCACGATGTTGCGGCGACTGGAGAGTTCGGGGTAGGTCTCGCCCGGGTCGGGGGCGAACTTCTGAAGCGTGGTGAACACCACGCCACCCGAGGCGACTTGCAAGAGTTCGTGCACGGCGTGGCGGTCATCGGCCTGGACCGGTTTCTGGCGGAGGAGGTCGTGGCAGCCGGCGAAGGTCGCGAAGAGCTGATCGTCGAGGTCGTTGCGATCGTTGATGACGACCAGCGTGGGGTTCTGCAGGAGGGGATGGCGGATGATCTTCGCGGCGTAGAAGACCATGGTGAGGCTTTTGCCACTCCCCTGGGTGTGCCAGACGACACCGACGCGGCGGTCTCCCTGGGGGGAGATGGCCTTGAGGGTGCAGGCGAGCGCCTTGTTGACGGCGTGGAACTGGTGGTACCCGGCCATCTTCTTGATGATGGTTCCGGCATCGACTTCGAAGACGATGAAGTGCTGAATGAGGTCGAGGAAGCGGGACTTTTCGAAGACGCCCCGGAAGAGGACTTCGAGTTCGGGCTGACCCTGGGGGGCAATTGCGAGGCCGTCGGTGGTCCGCCAGGGCATGAACCGGTCCCAGCCCGCGGTGAGGGTTCCGATGCGGGCGGTGATGCCGTCGCTGGCGACCAGGCAGACGTTGTAGGTCATCAGCGTCGGGAGTTGCAGCTTGTAGGTCTGCAATTGATCGAAAGCCCGGCGGGTGGTGGCGTTTTCACTGGCAGCGTTTTTCAGTTCGATGACGACCAGGGGGAGGCCGTTGACGAACAGGAGCACATCGGGGCGTCGGGTGTGCTTGTCATCGATGACGGTGTACTGATTGACGGCCAGCCAGTCGTTGCTGTCGGCGTCTGCGAAATCAACCAGCCAGACCTTGTCGTGGACCGTGCGTCCGTCGGCCTGGTATTCCACGTCGATGCCATTGACGAGCAGCTGGTGAAATCGCCGATTGTTTTCGAGCAGGTTCGGCGTCTCGGTGCGGACCACTCGCCGCAGGGCCTCGTCCTGAGCCTCGTCGGGCACCCTGGGATTGATCCGCGCCACCGCGTCACGGAGTCGCCCCATCAGCAGCGCGCCACCGAACGCCTCCCGCTCCGCCGCCGGCTCCTCGGGCGCAATCTCCGGCCCGTACAGAACGGCGTACGACAGCCCCTCGGCCCATTCAAGGACAGCTTCTTCGACGGTGGATTCGGTGAACTTGTTCATCTTTTCACCCTAGTCGAGTGAAACT
>CAIUHT010001438.1 GCA_903898975.1 uncultured Planctomycetaceae bacterium | reverse complement strand
GATCCCGACCGGTTTGCACCGGCATCGACGGGATGTCGATACCTGAGGTTACGCCGATTTCCCTATGTTGTTCTCTTCGAAGTCGCCAATCAGGAACTCCTGCTGCCTGGCGTGTTGCACACGGCGCGATCGATCGACAAGTGGCGCGACCGGCAAATCGACCGAGAGTGAAGCGCGGCTTGAAAAAGGAAAGATCACGACACGTCATTCCGGTTTGCGCTCTGTTCCCATTTGAGAAAGAGTAGAACGAACTCTTTTTTGGGTGCGATGCTCGCTGCGGATGTGAGTGTAGCCGACTGGACTTCGCTGGTGGGTATGCGGGGAGTTGTTTCGAGGGATGTCTCCCTTATTGGTCCGCATCGAATGGGGTCATTTCGATGATGGACGTTAAGGTGTCGGTCGGTGAGGTGTATAAGAACTCGATCCGCAGTGGAAGCAGATTGCGGTTTTCGAGTTCTTTCAAGACGAGTAGTTCCGGCAGGGGAAGTGCCTGGCGCAGCGTCATCGCTTTCCGGTAGGCATTCAAACGAGAGTACTTCAAGAGATTCTTCAATTGCGGGCCACCTGGGGCGGTCTTGATCCGGTAATGAATGAATTCCGAGTTCAACAACAAAACATCCCCTTCCTGCGTCACATCAAAGCGGGGGGAAATCATCCACTCCATCAACGGTTTTGTGTCGGTGGATGGTGTGGCTTCCAAAGTCTTCCGGGACTGGGCGATGGAGTTCTCGGTCCATTTGCGGGACTCGGCCAAAGTGATCCACTTGTTTCGCGATTCATCGAACCATCTCTCGTCCCGCAGATCAAAGCGTTCGACCTTTCCGTCGGTGGTCGTCGTCGCGGTGTCGTTATCGAACACCAAGTCAGTCACCCCGACAACTTTGTCATTGACTGTGGTGGTGAGGGAGAGTCGATTGGTCGGACCGGAACCTCTTCCACAGCCTGCGAGATGCGCCAGCAACAGCCAGGTGAACGCGGCCCGCACTGACCACACGCAGTTGGACTTTTTCACAACAATCATCTCCATGATTGGCTGAATTGGGGGAGGCAGCGCACGACAAAGAGGGGCCTTCTCGAGCTTGCACTGTCCCCGTTTGCGAAACAGGAAAATCAGCCCTGGTTTGTGTGTCCCCTTTTTCAGCGTTTCAGCCAGCGGTCGGCGAAGTCGGCGAAGACTTTCCAGTCGTCGGCGTTCATCGAGTGCTTGCCCGTACGCACCTGGTAGCCCAGGCGCGAGGGAATGAGTTCGCCCACCGGGGGGTAGGCGTCGGCTTCCAGCCCCGTGACTCCCAGCAGCTTGTAGACCGGGTTCGCGGCACCCAGCACGCGGAACTGCCCCTCCGGGTCGGCCCAGCTGTCTTCGACCGCGTTGGTAAACAGCACCGGACGCGGCGCGCAGAGGGCGACCAGGCAGTGCTGGTCGAATGGCAGGCGATCGACCGCCTCGTTGAAACGGGTGAACTCGTCGCAGAACCAGTGGGGAAAGCGGTCGTTGATCTGCTTCACCGTCTCGCCCACATCATGCCGGCTGGGGGCCGTTCCCCCGCAGCCCGCCTGGTGCGGAATGACCAACGTGAACCGCGGATCTTGCGCCCCCGCCAGCAACGCGGTCTTCCCCAGTCGCGAGTGCCCAACCACCGCCAGCCGTTGCGCGTCGATCTCCGGGACGGTCACCAGGTAGTCGGCGATCCGGCTGAGTCCCCAGGCCCAGGCGGCGATGGTGCCCCAGTCGTTCGGGCCGGGCTGCTTCTGCCCCGGCTTCAGAAAGTGCGGGTGCACGCCATCGGTGAAGTCGGGCTGGTCGGGATCGATGTCGCCCGAGTACGCGGTCGCGACGGCGTAGCCTCGTCCGATGGTCTGCTCGATTGACCAGACGCCCGCTTCCTTGCCGCGGCCGGCGTCAGTCGCCCGATTCTCCTGGCAGCCCGGGCAATGACCGTAGAGCCACGTCTTCGGCAGCGGAATCGCCGGGTGGTCGAGCACCGTGTGGTTGCCGCAGAAGTTGAGTCCGACAAACACCCCGGGCTTCGTGGCGACCTTGTTGGGGATGACCAGCAGGAGGTGCAGGGGCGGGGTGGCGTCGGGGCCGTACTTGAGCGTGACCAGGCGGAGCGTCGCCTTGCCATTGAACAGTTGCGGGTCGGTATGGGTCACGGTCGCACGGACCGTCACCGGCCCGGCGGGGGGAGCCCCGTACATGTAGTGCTGGAAGAGCCGGAGCAGTTCAGGCCGGCGCCGGCTCTGCCACTGTTCGGGGGAGGCAATGCGGGTGCCATCGAGGGCGACGAGCGGATCGGGCAGCGCGGCCTGGCTGGGGAGCTTGTCGGCGGGAGGGAGTGGAGAGTCGGATTGAGCCGGGGCGGGTGACAGATTCATGCAGAGCAGCCCAACAAGCAGCCACCGGGAAGCGACAGGACGAAGGTGAGGCATGGCACGGTGCAAGGTTGGGGAGGGATGGGGTCAAGGTTGAGCGAGCGACAGACCGTGGGGGAATGGTCGAGATTTTCTCGGGGTTTTTCAACCTCGCGGGGGCGCAGGAGGGGCTGTCCGATTGGTTCGCAAGCGCCCAGACGCTGCAGGGGGCTGGTGATGGCCGTGGTACTGGGAGGTCGGTGTTGGGAATAGACCGTGCCGAACTCGCCCGGCGAAGTCGGAACATCTAGAATCGTGGCCCCGCTCGGTTGTTCGGCAGTGGATGGGGGTCTGGGCCTGTGGTCCGCCGTGCCGAGAGGTGCGGGTTGAACGAACCTGGTCAGCTCAGTGAATGGCGCGCGATTCGCAATGCTGCGCGGTCGCGGAGTGAGCTGGCGGTGGAGTGAGCTGGTGGCAGAGTGAGCTGGTGGCGGGCGTGTCGGTTGGAAGTCAGGCGGCGCGGTTCTTGAGACGTGGGGATGGGAGCTGGCGGAGACCATGCGGCAGAACATCGAAGAGGTGGGGCAGACCTACGGGATCGAGAACTGGGGGGCGGGGTATTTCTCGATCAATCCCCACGGGCACCTGCTGGTGCACCCGACGCGCGACCCCCGGTGCGGTGCCGATGTTTACGAACTGGTGCAGGGGCTGGTCACCAACAAAAAACTCACCACCCCCATCCTGCTGCGGTTCCCGCAGATCCTGGGGACGCAGTTGAACCGACTGTGTGCCGCGTACGAGTCGGCGTCGCGCGAGGCGGGCTACAAGGCGGGGCACTATCCCGTGTTCCCGATGAAGGTGAATCCGCGGCGGGAGGTGGTCGAGGAGTTTTTGCGACAGGGGGTCAACCAGGGCGTGGGGCTCGAGTGTGGCTCGAAGCCCGAACTGTACGCCGCCCTGTCGCTCGAACAGCCGGCCGACTCGCTGCTGGTCTGCAATGGCTTTAAAGATGAGGAGTTTGTGCGGCTGGCGTTGCTGGGGCGGCAGACCGGGAAGCAGGTGATCCTGGTGGTCGAAAAGCTGACCGAGCTGAAGATGATTGTGCGGTGCGCCCGCGAGGCGGGAGTGGTGCCGTGGGTGGGGCTGCGGGCGAAGCGCTATTCAAAGGGGTCGGGGAAGTGGTCGAGTTCGGGGGGTGAGGCGGCGAAGTTCGGGCTGACGACGTCGGAGATCCTGGAGTGCATCCGGCTGTTGCAGGCGGAGCGGCTGGAAGGGGGGCTGAAGCTGCTGCATTTCCACATTGGCTCGCAGGTGACCGACATCCGGCGGATCAAGAACGCGATGCGGGAGGCGGCGCGGGTCTATGCGAAAATCCGGCAGATGTCGCTCGATGTGCAGTACCTCGATATTGGCGGGGGACTGGGGGTCGATTACGACGGTTCGCGGAGCACGTTCGAGGGCTCGATCAACTACTCGATCGAGGAATTCGCCAACAACGTGGTCTACACGGTCAAGTCGGTGTGCGACGACGAGCAGGTGCCGCACCCGCACCTGGTGACGGAAAGCGGTCGGGTGATGACCGCTTACCACGCCCTGCTGGTGACCTCGATCCGGGATGAAATCGAGACCTTCGCGAATGATCGGCCGACGGTGGTGATCGACGGCGACGACCCGGAGGTGATCTTCTCGATGAAGGGGATCCTCGACGGGATCAACGCCAAGAATTTCCGCGAGCTCTACCACGACGCGCTGGACGACAAAGACGAACTCTACGCCCAGTTCAACCTCGGGCTGGTGTCGCTGGAGGACCGGGCCAAGGGGGAAGTGCTGTTCTGGGAGATCTGCAGCAAGGCCTCGCAGTACGCCCAGCGGGCGGGGATTGACGAGCGGGAGTTCGCCGACCTGCAGCGCAGCCTGGCGTCGAAATACCTGTGCAATTTCTCGCTGTTCCGCTCGGCACCCGACTCGTGGGCGATCAAGCAGCTGTTTCCCGTGATGCCCCTGCATCGCCTGAATGAGTCGCCCGACACCGTGGCGACGCTGGTCGATGTGACGTGCGATTCCGACGGGTGCATCGAGCGGTTTGTCGATGTGAAGTCGGTCAAGCAGGTGCTGGAACTGCACGAGTACCGTGGCGAGCCATATTACCTCGGGCTGTTCCTGGTGGGGGCCTACCAGGAGGTGATGGGGAGTTTCCACAACCTGTTTGGCATTCCGCACGAGGCACAGGTGCATGTCTCGCCCGAGGGGCGGGTGCATGTGAACCGGATTCTGCCCGGAAGCCGGCTGGGCGAGATGCTGCAGGTGGCGAAGTTCGACCCGCAGTCGGCGCAGGAGAGTTTCCGCCGGCAGGTGGAGCGGGAGCGGGAAGCGGGGCGGTTGACGGGCGAGCGGGCCGACCAACTGGTGGCCGACTACGCGGCGGCCCTGAACCACAGCACCTATCTGGAATAACCACGTGAATGACCTGCCAGTGCCAATGACGCCGGGCCCAATCCCGGCCCCGTTCCTGGGGATTGCGACCTTCGCCCGCCAGCCCTACCAGCCCGACCCGGCCGGGGCCGAGGTGGCGATTGTGGGGGTCCCGTACGACTCGGCGACCAGTTACCGCAGCGGAGCGCGGTTTGGCCCGCGGGCCATTCGTGAGCAATCGACCCTGCTGTGGGGCTACAACAATTCGCTGCGGATCGACCCGTTCAAGACACTGCGGGTGGTCGATGCGGGAGATGTCCCCGTGGTCCCCGTCGACATTCGGGCCACGCATGCGGCGATTGAGCACAGGCTGGGGGAGTGCCTGGCGGCGGGTTGCCGGACGGTCTGCCTGGGGGGCGACCACTCGCTGGTGTTGCCGGCCCTGCGGGCGCACGCTCGACGGCACGGGCCGATGGCGGTCGTCCACTTTGACGCCCATCCCGACACCTGGAATGAAGAGTTCGCCGGGCAGCCTTACAGTCATGGGACGCCGTTCCGGCGGGCGATCGAGGAAGGGCTGATTGTGCCCGGGGGCTACGTGCAGATTGGGATCCGCGGTCCGACCGAGGGGCCGCAGGACTATGCGGAAGCACGCCGGCTGGGAGCCGAGATGCTGACGCTCGACGCGGTGTACGACCTGGGAATCGACGGGGTGTTGGAACGGGTTCACGAACTGACCGCGGGGCACCCCGTGTACGTGAGCCTGGATATCGACGTTGTCGATCCGGCGTTTGCGCCGGGGACGGGGACGCCAGAGGTGGGGG
>CAIUHT010001437.1 GCA_903898975.1 uncultured Planctomycetaceae bacterium | reverse complement strand
GCAACTGCTGATGCAGCTGCTCGAAAGGCTGGCCACGCAGGCGCTGGCGGCGGCCGCTTCACCCCCAGCCGCCAGTGGCGCGACTGCCACCGGGGGCGGGGCACCTGGTGGCGGCGCAGGTCGCCCGCTGCCCTCGAACACCAGCAGCACTTCGGGGGGCAGTTTCCCAGCGCCCGCAGGAGCCGGGCCGAGAGTCTCGGCGGTCCCGTCGGCCGGGCCTGGCTCGCCCGCCCCGACTGCGGGAGGCGGTCCGCCAGCGGGGAGTTCATCGGGAGGTTTCCCTGTTCCCGCGGGACTGAGCCCGGCGGCGGGAGGAGGCGTGCCTCCCGGGTTGAATCTGCCGCCAGGCATGCAGCTCCCCCCCGGGATGCAGTTGTCACCCGGGGTGATGATCGCCCCCGGGTCGGTGGGGCCGGCTGGGGGAGTGGCCGGGGCCGAGGGAGTTGTGGCGGGAGGCGCGACCGCAGCGGCGAGTGCCAGCGTTGTGCCCCATGAGGGGTTGTTGGCGCTGCACGAGCACCTGCGGGTCCGGGATGCCGCGACGGTGATTGCCAACGAGTCGCGGCGCTGGCTGGAGGTCGATCGGGTGGCGGTCGCCGAGCGGGTGGGCAAGCGGTTGAAGATCCAGGCGATCTCGGGCTCGGTCTCGGTCAATGCGCGGTCGAACGTGGTGCAGTTGCTGACGCAGCTGGTCGAGAAGGTGGTGCAGTCGGGCGAACGACTGGTCTTCGAGGGAGAAAGCCACAAGCTGCCACCCTCGATCGAGACCCCGCTGGCCGACTATCTGCACGAAAGCCGGTCGCGGGCCGTGATGATCGAGCCCCTCTTCGACCCGATCGCCGTCAAGAAGTTCAAAGAGGCGGGGTTGCAGGGGACTGGCGAGCGTGTCGAACGACCCCGTCCCCTGGGAGCGCTGGTGGTTGAGCAGATCTCCGACACTCCGCTCCCCACCAACCTGGTCGATCGCATGCAGGAAGTGGGCGATCACGCCGGGCTGGCCCTCCGCAACGCCCAGCAGCACGAACGCATCTTCCTGTTGCCGCTTTGGAAATTCCTCGGGAATTACACCAGTTATTTCCGTGGTCGCAGGCTGGCGCAGTGGCTGGGGGGGCTGGTGGGCGTCGGCTTGCTGACCGGGCTGCTCACCTGGCTCCCGTGGGATTACCGCGTCGAGGGGAAGGGGCGGCTGATGCCCCTCCAGCGACAGTCGGTCTTCGCCCCGTGGGATGGCGATGTGGTGGAGGTCGCCGTCGAGACCGGGCAGTCGGTTGCTCCCGGGACGGTTCTGCTGCGGCTCAAGAACGAAGAACTGCAGGCCCGACTCCTGGGCCAGCAGAATCTGAAGACCGAAAAAGAGACGCAGATTGTCTCCCTGCGGGCCCAGATCAGCGAGGGGCTGAACACGTTGCCCCAGACCCGGCTGACCGAGCTGAATTTCGAGCGCCAAAAGCTCGAGGTCGAGCTCGACGGGGTGACCCGGCAGATCGACTCGCTGCAGCGACAGGTCGACGCCCTGACCGTCAAATCGGCGGTCGCCGGGGTGGTGGCGACCTTCCGGGTTGGGGAACTGCTGCGCGAACGCCCGGTGCGGCGGGGCGAGTTGCTGCTCGAGGTGATGGAACCTGCCGAGGGATGGCGGCTGGAATTGGATATCCCCGAAAACCGGCTGGGGCATCTGCTGGAGGCGCAGCGCTCGT
>CAIUHT010001436.1 GCA_903898975.1 uncultured Planctomycetaceae bacterium | reverse complement strand
GTGGGTGGGGGGGCTGTTGGTGGGGGGGCAGTTGCTGGGTGGGCAGGCGGCAGAGGGGCAGGCGGCGACTGGCCGGGCTGGATTGTCGGCTCCCGTGTACAACCCCTATCGGCTGGAAGTGACCAGCGAGGGGGAATTGAACGAGATGATGCGGCTCGATGAAGAGGCGGGGGCCAACCGCGAGGCGTGGGCCCGTATGCCGGCGTACTACTGGTGTGCCGCCGCCCAGCGGCCCAGCCCGGCCGCGACCGTGCTGGCGGTGAATCCACATGTCGAGAATGGGTATGGCAAGCTGCCGCTGATTGCCTGGCAGTACTTCGGCACCGGGCGGGTGCTGTTCATCGGGACCGACTCCACCTGGCTGTGGCGGCAGAATTCGGGCGACCGGTATTACTACACGTTCTGGGGGCAGGCCCTGCGGTTTGTGGGGCGGGGCGACCCGGACGACAAGCAGAAGAGCCGGCTCGAACTGCACCCCAACCGCGTGCAGCCCGGCGAGGCGACCCGGGTCGAACTGCACGCGTTTGACGCCGACGGCAAGCCGGTGGAGGGACGCACGCACTTTGTTGTGGTCGCGGTTCCCGATGGTCAGACGGCGACGGTCGAGGTGACCGCCGACACCCGGCAGCCCGGGCGGTTCGTCGGGCGGTTTGTCCCGCGGGTCGCGGGCGATTACCTCGCGGGCTGGGAGGGGGAGACCGGGGGCGAGCGGGTGACCGCCCGGATGAAGGTGCTGGCCTCGAGCGCCGAACTGCGACACCCGAATGTGAATCGACAGGCGCTGGAGGGGCTGGCGACCACCTCGGGGGGACAGTTGGTTGACCTGCCGCAGATTGCGGGCCTGGCCGACCGGCTCAAGGCCGAGCCCTCGGTGACGCATCTCGATCGCGAAAAGACCCTCTGGGACAACTGGCTGCTGCTGGTGCTGCTGGCCTCGCTGTATTCGCTCGACGTGGCCTTGCGGCGACTGACCGGGCTGACGTAGTTCGAGACCGCTCGCCAACCGAGACAGGCACCATGACGCAGACCCGCCGACTGACAATTCACCGCGACATCCAGCCCACCGCGTGCCCCATGACAACCGCTTTGGAGAACGTGTCCCGCCCCCTGGCGACCAGCCAAGGCGCCGCGGGGCTGAGAGCTGGCAGTCACGGTTTCCAGCCGCGGCGGAAGGGCTGGCGGGCCAGTCTGCTGACGCTGGTGGTGCTGGTGGCGAGCCTGCCTGCGGGGTCGCCAGTGCCCGGGGCGGGGGTGGCGTGCGGGCAGGGCCCGGTTCCCCTGGCAGCCGACCCGTTGACCGAGGCGGCGGTGGTGGCGAAGGTCGAGAAGACGCTCGACCGATCGCTGAAGTACCTGGCTTCGAAGCAGTTGCCGGATGGGGGCTGGCACAACAACCAGGCGGTGAATGGACTGACCGTGCTCGCCTTTCTGGGGCGGGGACATGTCCCGGGGCGGGGCCCCTATGCCGAGGTCCTGGAGAACGCCAAGCGGGCCATTTTGCGCGGGCAGAACGACAAGGGGCTCTTCGGGGGGACCATGTACGAGCATGGCATCGCCACGCTGGCGGTGAGTGAACTCTATGGCATGGACCCCGATCCACTGCTGGAGGAGCGGTTGCGGAAGGCGGTGGCGTTGATTGTCTCGGCTCAGTCACCCGCCGGGGGTTGGCGGTACAACCCCACGCCCACCGACCAGGACCTGTCGGTGACGGTGGTGCAGATCGTGGCGTTGCGGGCGGCGAACAATGCCGAGATCGAGGTTCCCGCGCAGGTGATTGACAAGGCGATTGGCTATATCCGCTCGTGTGTGGTGGAGAATGGCGGGGGCTATGGGTACCAGGGGAAGGGGGGGCGGACACCCCAGACGACCGCGGCGGGCATTGTGTCGCTGCAGTTGCTGGGGCAGTACGACGACCCGAGCATTCCTCCCGCGCTGGAGTTCTTGAACAAGGTCCCGATCGAGTGGAAGGGGGGCCAGGTGAATTATTTCTATTACTTCCACTACTACGCGATCCAGGCGCAGTATCAGACGGGGGGGGAATCGTGGAATGCGTGGCATCCGAAGATTCGCGAACTGCTGTTTTCGCGGCAGAATGGGGACGGGAGCTGGGACGTGCCCGAAGGGACGGCTGAGCAGTCGGGGACGGTGGGGCCGAACAAGGTCTACTGGACGGCGATGGCGTCGCTGATTCTTGAGATCTACATGCACTACCTGCCGGCGTACCAGCGCTAGCCGCGCGGCGAGGGGGGCCGCGGCCGGAGTCAGCCGGCGTGAGTGCGTCCCGATGACAACGCGCCTGTCGGGCCAGGCAGTTGCAAGTCGAGCGTGCGGGTCCACTTCGCCCGCAGGCTGGATGGTGCAGCCCACCCGGGCGAGATGTGACCGGGCAGATGTTGGCTTTCGTTGATGAGGTATTGAGCCAGTGACGTAGCTGCAGTCAACGTGTGGCTGCGGAGCACAGGATGTGGGCCGGGCTGTCAGTGCAGTGGCGCCATGGATGTTTGCCCCAGTACCCGATCCAGCGCTCGC
>CAIUHT010001435.1 GCA_903898975.1 uncultured Planctomycetaceae bacterium | reverse complement strand
CCAACCCCTGGCAGACTCTCTCATCGGAGAGTTCCACCGCGGCAATCCGCCCGCCCCGACCTACGCCCTGACCTCCGCCCGGCCTCGACCCACCTCGTTCCGCGGGCACCTCGCCGCAGCCTCCGCTCGGACTGCCGGAGAGACCCTGCCGGAGAGACCCTGCCGGAGAGACCCTGCTGGCGTCCCCAGCTCGGCGGGAAGCTCGGTTGCGTGGGGCCATCCCCCGGCTTCACTCGTCGTCGCCCCTCACTCGTCGTCGCCCCTCACTCGTCGTCGCCCCACATGCCTCTTCGCCCCTCACGCCTCCTGGCGAGTCATTCCGCCTCGACCGACACCACAATGTGCTTGAACGCGGGGGTCCGCGATTCGGGGTCGATCTCCCGGGGGATCAGCACGTTCGCCTCCGGGCAGTACATCAGCGCGTTGCCCGCCCGCACGTCGTAGACCCGCACCCGCTGATACCGCATCTCCCCCGTGACACTCTTCACCCGCACCAACTGGTCGACACGCAGCCCCAGCCGTTCGACATCCCCCGCGTTCATCAAGATCACATCCCGCCGCTCCTGCCCGCGGTAGAGATCGTGCTCTTCGTAGACCACGGTGTTGAACTGCCCCTCCGAGCGAATCGTCATCAGCCGGAGTTCGCCCGGCCGCAATGCGGGCTGCTCGGGAATCGCCACGGCGTGAAAGCGGGCTTTCCCACCCGGCAGGTTGAACGTCGGCCCATGGCAGTGCCGCCCCTCGATGTGAAACTCCTGCCCAGGCTGCTCGATGCGGGCCAGCGGCTCGAGCCCCGGAATCGTCTCGGCAATCAACTGCCGGATCGCCGCATGGCTCTTCAATTCCTCCCAGTCGAGCCCGGCGCGGTGGCCCAGCACCTGTCGCCCCAACTCCGCCAGGATGGCCACCTCGCTCCGTGGCCCCGGGGAACGGGGCGGCCCCCCCGCCGACAGCCGCACGTAGCTGAACATCGACTCCTGCGTCGTCGGCTGGGGCTCTTCATCCCGCGGCAGCACGGGCAGCACCAGTGTCTCGCGTCCCCGACCATGGGCGTGACCGGTGTTCAAGGTCGTGGTCAGGTGGCACACCAGGCCAATCTGGCCCAGCGCCCGCTCGGCGAACACCGCATCCGGGTTGCTGCCGTAGAGATTCCCGCCCAGGCAGAGCGCCACATCCATCTCGCCTCGACCGGCCGCTTCCATGCAGCCCATGGTGTCGAGTCCCGGCCCGGGAGGAACCTGCAGTCCAAGTTTCTGCTCCAGCCCCCGCAGCACCGCCTGCTTCAACTGGGGCTGCACGCCCACCGTCCCCAGTCCCTGCACGTTGCTGTGCCCCCGGATCGGCATCAACCCGGCCCCGGGACGCCCAATCATCCCCCGCAGCAGCGCCAGGTTGGCAATCATCCGCACGTTGTCGGTGCCATGGCGATGGTGGGTGATCCCCATCGTCCACGCCAGCACCACGCGCTGCGCCGAGAGAAACCGCCGGGACAGTTCCTCGATCTCGGCCCGCGACACCCCCGCCTCCGCCTCGATCTCGGGCCACTCGGTGGCCGAGACCCGGGCGGCGAACTCTTCAAAGCCAGTCGTCTGCTCCGCGATGAATTCGCGGTCGTGTCCCCCGCGCTCCAGCACCAGTTTCGCCAGGCCGGTCAGCAGGGCGATATCGCCGCCAATCTGCGGCTGGAGGTACTGGCTGGCAATCTCGCTGCCGAACAGCAGGCTGCGCCAGTCGCTGGGCACATTGAACCGGACCAGCCCCAATTCGCGGGCGGGGTTGATCACCACCACCGCCCCGCCCCGACGGCGGAGTTCCATCAGGCTGCGCATCAGCCGGGGATGATTCGACGCGGGATTCCCCCCCAGGAGGATCAGCAGGTCGCACTGCTCCAGGTCTTCGAGCCGGACGGTCCCCGTCCCGGTTCCGATGGCCGAGCCCAACCCCACCCCGCTGGCCTGGTGGCAGTAGTAAGAGCAGTTGTTGACGTAATTGGTGCCAAAGACGCGGGCGAACAGCTGCAGGAGGAACCCGGCTTCGTTTGAACTGCGTCCGCTGGCGTAAAAGAACGAGCGATTGGGGGTGGTTTCGCGGAGTCGGGTGGCGAGCCGATTGAGGGCGTCGTCCCAGCTGATCTCGCGATAATGAGTGTCCCCTTCCCCGGCCCAGAGAGGGAAGACCAGGCGGCCCGACGCCTCCATGCGGGCGGGACCGAAGGCCCGCAGTTCATTGAATCCGTAGCGGGCGAAGAATTCCGGGGTGATGCCGGCCTGCATGTCCGAGGCCATCGCCTGGAACGATTTCTTGCAGACTTCGGGGAAATGTCCCGCCTCGTTGACCATCCCCCCCAGTTGCCCCCCCATCCCGACGGCGCAGGTCTTGCAGGTGTTCTGGCTGCGGAGGGTGGTCCACATCCGCCACCACCCGACGCGCTGAGCCACGCGGAGCGTGTACCAGATCGCCCGCCATCCGCCTCCGGCCCGGGGAGTCCGCTGACCCTGTCGCTCACTCATGCCCACGCTCCCGGCATCGTCCTGACCACCCCACGCACCATGTCGCGGGTTCCCTGCTGTGCCATGTTCCGCCCCGTCGCCCGCCCGTCCCGCCCGCGAGACTCTGGCTGCCCGCCCACGCCCCCCCTGCCTCCGCGCCAGCCGCCAACGCCCGGGAGGCTGACCCGCCGAGCCCCAGGGAGGAATCTCAGAGGGCGAAACTCCGCAGTCCAACCTGCGTCAGGCGAGTTCCCGTGCAACGGGCCCCCACCGATGGCTACTTGGCCGCCGCTTCCGCTTTCTTGGGTCGTTTCAGAATCGCCCGCTCGAGCGTGTTGATCGCCCGCATCCCGGCACTCTGGCCCTTCACCTCACCCACAGCGGCGACCACCTCCCAGCCCTCGGCCCCCGCCTGGTTCAGCAGATCTTCCGTGACCCGCACAATCTTGTATTCCCACGCGATGGCGGGGGGGGCCTCAACCTGGGCCACCGCGGCCGCTCCCGCCGTTTGGGCCAGTGTGGTCCCCCTCGACTTGGGGCCACCCAGCCACGCGGCTCCCCACACAATCACCGCGACCATCAGCCAGCGCGACCATTCGACTTTCTGCATCGCCTCACCCTTCAGACTGCGAACACACACACGGAACTTGGAAATCTTTCAGGTCCAGGCCGGCAGCGATCGTCGAATTCGCCCCAGCCGAGCTTGGGGCACCAGCCTGGCAGCGAGGTGAGGCGACGTGCGCATCACTCTCCCCCAGAGTGCCCGTCACGGCGACCGATCGCCGCCCATCCGCGGCACAGGCCACTGAACGCTGATCGCCCCGTTCTCTGGCTCTGATGTATTTGAATGGTCCAACAATCAAACAGGCAAGGCTGGCGATGAATTGCCCGGCGCTTGCACCGATTTCTCAGCGACGGCCCGACAGCCTCCCGCAAAGACCGAGGGCCGATCCCCCGCTCCAACCCCGGTTCGTTTGACGCCGTCCGTCGATTCCACGATTGTTAAAAAAGGGGGGTCACCCCACAGGATCGCGCCGGCAACTGACTCCCGTCTGCCGCTTGATTCAACGCCTGGAAATGCGATACCGGGCAGCCACTGCCGGTCGCGCTCGGAGAGCGGCTGGCTGCGGTGCACCGCCCGACACAACCCGCGGCGCAGGCTTTGGCCACCCACCCCGGTGAACGGCCTGCGACGCAACTCCGGATCCCGCTCTCCCAACCAACCGCTCTTCTTACCTGCACAACACCATGTCTCAGCCGGAGTCTGCCCCCGCCACGCCCCCCCTCGCCTCCGATCCACTCCTGGCCTATGTGCTCCCCTTTGGCGCCTACCTGGGGATGACGGCACT
>CAIUHT010001434.1 GCA_903898975.1 uncultured Planctomycetaceae bacterium | reverse complement strand
CAGCGGGGTAGGGGTCCTGGCCGAAACCGCCCCGCCAGGCCCCTCAGCCCTGCAACCGGGCGACCTCCTGGTGGTGACTGGCCCGATCGGTCGGCATGGACTGGCGATCCTGGCCGCGCGGCACGAACTGGGGTTCGATCCCCCTCCGACAAGTGACTGTGCCTCCTTACGGAATTCCGCGTGTGGGTTGCTGTCAGACGGGGTGCCTGTCCGGGCCATGCGCGATGCCACCCGTGGCGGGTTGGCCGCCGTCTGTCACGAGTGGTCGCGGGCTTCAGGCCACTCCCTCCGCCTGTGGACCGAGCGCCTGCCAGTCACACCCGAGGTCGCCGGGGCGTGCGAGCTGCTGGGGCTGGAACCCTGGCATCTGGCCAACGAAGGGACCATGCTCGTGGCCGTGCCAGCCACCGAGGCCGACCGCACGCTCGTCTCACTACGGCAGCAGGCCAACTCGCGGTCGGCCACCGTTGTGGGTGAAGTTCTCGACTGGTGCGGGACACCGGTTGTGCGGACTGGTCTCTTGGGCGAAGACCGGCCTGTTGACGAACCGGCCACCGCGCCGCTCCCGCGCATCTGCTGAACGGGTCGCGCGCGGGTGATTCGACAGGGGGACACACCCCACTCGTCGAATTTGCGCACCGGCCGAACCCGCGCGAATTGGGCACCGCCCCGTGAGTTCTACGATGGGTGCGGCCGAGGTGCGTTCGTCCGGGCAGGCGAGATCAGCCCGTCGGCAAAGCCGCAGCGCCATCGGTGGCCAGCGGTTCGATCTCGGACGAATCGGCGGTCGTCGAATCGGCAGCCTCCGAGAGTCGCCCCAACAGCCGGTCGGCCTGCTTCAGGCACCGGGACTTGATCCAGAGATACGCCAGCAGGTGCAGCAGCACTCCCGCTCCCGCCACGACCCAGCGCAGGGGATTCCTGATCTCGGCGAAAGCCGGTGCTGCGGTATTCACGGTCAGGTTGTTCCGCATCTGCGAGAGAATCGTCAGCGGATGCATATCCAGGACCACATCTTTGACCGGCGCGAGACCGCGCTGTGGCAGCAGTTCGAGGGCATGGTACAGCCCCAATTGGCCAATCGCCCACCACGCGAGCGCCAGGGCTGCAGAAATCGCCATGGCGCGGAGCTGTGAAGAGACCCTCAGGCCCACCCAGGTGGCGACCCAGGTGAGCAGGCGCTGCAGCACCAGCACCGTCACAAATGTCATCGCGAGGCTGGCCCAGACATGGGATTGCCCTCGATACCACCAGGCTTGAAACAGCAGGATGGTCAGCACGGGAATCAGCATGACCCGCGACATGCGCAGCACTCCCGCCTCTTTCTGCCGCAGCAACTCCGGGCCCTCGATCGGGGTCGACAACAGCACCTGCAGTGTCTGCCGTCCTCGCTCGGCCGCAATCAGGCTTGAGGCGTGGATGATCAGCATCGTCGCCATCACCACCAGCACTCCGCTGAGATACCAGGCCACCAGTTCCATCCCCTGGTCGGGACGGTTGGAGTCCTTGACGATCGCCAGGAGCACAATCAGCGGCGCCTGCAGGATGAGCAGTACTCGAAACAGGTACCGAAATGTTCCCAGCGATTTCTTCGCTGTCTCGCGCCAGGCGACGGGTCGGGAGCCGGGGAGGGGGTCACCGTCTCGGACCAGGATTTTTCCTCCGGTCACCGAGTTCCAGCGATTGAATGTCCGGTCGAGCATCTGAAAGATCAGCAGCAGGGGATTCTTGGGGGTCAGCGCGGCTCGGCTTTCGAGCACTGATACGGCAAACATCAGTGCCATCGCCGTCAGCATAAGCCCCACGAACAGTGCGAACACCGCTGCCCCGATTTGATTGCTCGTGCCGTCCAGCCCCATGCGACTCGCATTGCCGGTCAGCGGCCAGTACGTCAGGAAGAAGCCGACCAGATACCAGATCAGCGATTCCATCGTGGTCGAGCAGTAAGCCGAGCAGGCGACCGCCAGGGCTGTCAGCTGGATCGCCGTGATCAGCAGGATCAAACCACCTCCCCACAGCGCCGGAACCGAGACACCCCCCAGGCTGTATGCCAGGGCCAGCACCGGAAACGAGAGCGAGAGGTAGGTCAGGATCGGGGTCAGCCTGCCCAGGAACTTCTGCAGCACAATCTTCTGGGGACTCAACGTCGTGATCAGCAGCAATTGCAGCGTGTTCCGCTCCTTTTCGGCGGTCAGGCAGCCACAGGTCGTCAGGGGAATCACCGCGTACAGGCCCAATAACTGCATGAACATCAGCAACCGGAAGAAATCGGCACCAGCCCCGATCCGCGCCGCCTGCCCTGACCACACCATCGGCAGAAATTGCCACAGGCTCAGCACCAGCAGTAACAGGCCATAAGCCAGCCTGAACTGGTAAGTCCGGGGCTGCGCCGCCTGCTCCCAAAGTTCTTTCGAGAGCAAGGGGAGATTGGTGAAGCTTCCAACCCACCCGGTCGCACTGCGCCAGAGCCGCCGCAGGGAATTCATGGTGCGATCACCCGTTGCCAGCGATAAACCACGGTCTGTTCCTCGCCAGGAATGATGATCAACAGCAGTTCCTGGCCGGAATTCACTTCCGCAAACCCCTCCACTCGGAGGTCGTCCAGTGTGCCCGAACCTGTCGGACTGATCTGCTCCACCACGTGAAACCAGCCGGTCAGCGATTGCGTCGAGACCCCTTCAAGCAACCTCCGGGGGTTGGCGTTGGTTCCAGGCAGTCCCACCTGCAGTCTCCCCGTGGTCAAATCCACCGCGAGTGGCCCCACTGGGTTGGAAAACCGACGACTGCGGGTCGCCGTCTCACCAGTCAGGACAGTGCCGTCGCGGAGCAGGATCACCTCGGCCTCGGGGACCGCCGTGCGAATGAGATCCTCCACCTTGGACAGGTACCGCCAGTCGCGATTCCTGATCTCCGCCCAGTTCAACTCGGTCTCCAGCTCCCCTGGGCCCAGGCTCGTCACCCGGGTCAGCACGGGGCTCCAGCGCGTCAGCGGCTCGGCGACCGTGTATGCCCCCGGCATTTCCCCCCGGAAGCTTGAGGTGGCTTCCGACCGTTGCCGCGAACCACGGTTCCTCCCCATGTTCAGCCCGACCTGTTCCGATCGCTGGTTCTGGTAACGTGTCATGTTGACGTAAAGCTGAGCCTTCAGGTCCTCCTCGGCTATCTGGGGGGCCGACACCATTCTCAGGTTCAGCACCGATCGCCTGACCTGCTGGCCACCACTGTCCAGATCCGAGATTACGAGCTGATGGGCGAACCCCTTGGGCCCCATCACTGCATCGGCCATGCCTGAGATCGCCCAGGCGAACAGGACCGAGCAGAGGGGGACCAGGACCCACGTCCAGCGCCGACCGCGAATCGCCCCCAGCCCGTAATAGTCCCCCGGAATCACCACCACGAAAAACAGCACCAGCACCGCCAGGAACCGTCCCACGGGGAGCTCGGTCACCGCCTGCGGTTGCAATTGCTGGACAATCTGCGGCAGCAGGTTGCTCCATCTCCGCTCGGCGGCCTCCGCCGAGTTTGTCATCACGTCATTCACTTTGAGCAGATCCAGGATCTCGCTGTTGGTCTGCAGTTTCCACTGCGGATTGGGCTGGGAGGCAATCAGCTCTTCAATCCGCTGGCTGTGCAGATGCCACAGGAAACCAATGGTCTTCAGCCACTCACTGCTCAGCGTGAACTCCTCCGACACCGGCTCCCCCTCGATCAGGACCACCCGCCCCCAGCCTCGATGAAACCGCTTCCACGGGGCCTGTGCTTCCGATTCAGGCAGCGTCAGCTCCCGTTTTCCGGGCAGGGTCAGATAGCGTGGCCCCTCATTCTCCTCGGACGCCCAGGCATTCAGAAACTTCAGGGCCACGGGTGTCACCGGTTCGCCCACCGGAACTCTCACGCACAGGCTCCCCCCGGCTTTCACCCAGTCGGTCAAGGCCGCCAACTGCTGCTCTTTCAGTCCCAGCAGTCCCTCGGGGCTCAACAGCACCAGGTCGATGCCACACAACAGTTCCGCTGAGGTCGGAAAATCGCGCGGCGGCATGAGGCTTGGGTTCACCACCACGGTCCTCTGGTTGGACTGTAGCTCCCCAGACGACGCTCCCTGGCTGCGTCCGGCGGCATTGCGGCTATAGATGTCGGCGACTGGATCGTAACGCTGCAGCTGGAGGGAATCCCGCACCGCCAGGTGTGTCCGGTTGCTTTCGTTGCCGCTCTCGGACACATCGAGAATCACCAGGTGGCGCTCTTTCTGGTTGGGTACGACCACGTCGTGGTTGTCACCCAGGTCGAGTCGCTGGCTCGACATCTCGAACCAGCCTTCGAGCGTCACCTGCGTCACTGGATTGTCCAGGTAGATCTCGGGCAGCATCAGCCGCCGGCGGTTCTCCCCTGGCGGCAGCGCCAGATCGGCCAGCAGGATCCGTGCCTCCACCGAGTTGTCGATCCAGAGCGTCAGCTCCAGGTTGCCCCGCAGCACCTGGGACTTCGTGTTGAGCAGGCTCAATTCGATCGGGAGTGGCGCCTGGGTTCGCGCCCGGTTGGCCAGCGTCCGCACACCCATCACCAGCTCGCGCTGGCTGGCCACCCGTGCCTGGGCGTCCGCTACCTGCGGGATGCAAGCGAGCCAGAGGGCTCCCGCCACCATCACCAGCGACAGGCGGAAACAGCGGTCGGTTCCCATGCTCTTCCCCATGACAAGACACTCCCGTTGAACAACGCGATTTTCCAGACCCAGCCAGACAGGGTCAATCCCGACGCCTCGGGGAACGTCGCTTGAAGTACAATCCGGGCTCAGAATCTCCGCCCCATCTCGGGGCAGCCCGTCGCCGGGACGTCCTCAGTCCCTCCAGGAGTCGCGCCATGGCTGGTTGGCATTGCTCCCTCGCAAACCGCCATTTTTCCTTCCCCGACCTCAAGACGCTGCTGGCGAGGGCCAGTCCGCTCCGCTCGGGGGATCAGCTCGCCGGTGTCGCCGCCCAGTCCGCCCACGAGCGGGTCGCCGCTGGTCTGGTTCTCGCCGATCTGCCGCTCGCCCATTTCCTCTCCGAGCCACTCATCCCCCCCGAACACGATGAGGTGACCCGCCTCATCCTCGAGACCCACGATCGTGCGGCATTCGCCCCGCTCGCTGGCTTCACCGTGGGCCAGTTTCGCGAGTGGCTCCTGGGAGATCAGTCCGGCCCCGCGGAACTGGCCCGTGTCGCCCCCGGAATCACCCCGGAAATGGCCGCCGCCGTCAGCAAGCTGATGCGGAACCAGGACCTGGTCCTCGCCGCCACGAAATGCCAGGTTGTCACCCGCTTCCGCAATACGCTCGGTCTGCCCGGCCGGCTCTCGGTTCGGCTGCAACCCAATCATCCCACTGACGACCCCGCCGGGATCTTCGCCGCGATCCTCGATGGTCTCTGCTACGGCTGTGGTGATGCCGTCATCGGCATCAACCCGGCTGGCGACAGCCTGGCCACCGTCGCGGGACTGCTGCAGCTGCTCGATCGCCTGATCCAGCAGCATCAGATTCCCACCCAGTCTTGCGTCCTGGCCCACCTCACCAGTCAGCTCGAAGCGCTCCGCCGCGGGGCGCCGGTTGATCTCCTGTTTCAGTCCATCGCGGGAACCGAGGGGACCAATCGCAGCTTCGGTGTCACGCTCGCCCTGCTGGATGAAGCCTGGGCCATGGGGCGCGAGCTGCGGCGGGGGACGGTCGGGCAGAACCTCATGTACTTCGAGACCGGGCAGGGGAGCTGTCTCTCGGCAGGCTTTCATCACGAAGTCGACCAGCAGACCCTCGAAGCGCGGGCCTATGCGGTCGCCCGTCGTTATCAGCCGCTGCTGGTGAATTCGGTGGTGGGCTTCATCGGTCCCGAATACCTCTACGATGGCAAGCAGATCATTCGGGCCGGGCTGGAGGATCACTTTTGCGGCAAACTGCTCGGCCTGCCAATGGGCTGCGACATCTGCCACACGAACCACGCCGAGGCCGACCAGGACGATATGGACACCCTGCTCACCCTGCTGGGGGTGGCGGGGTGCAATTACATCATGGGGGTTCCCGGGGCGGACGATGTGATGCTGAATTACCAGTCCACGTCATTCCACGACGCTCAATACATCCGCCGGGTCTTGAATCGTCGTCCCGCTCCTGAATT
>CAIUHT010001433.1 GCA_903898975.1 uncultured Planctomycetaceae bacterium | reverse complement strand
CCTACCGCCGGCTGGATGCGGAAGTCATTCGCGACAGTGTCTTGTGGGCCAGCGGTCGTCTGAACTGGCAGATGGGGGGTCCCAGCACGCACCCGCGCATTCACCCTGATGTGTTGCAGGGGCAGTCACGTCCAGGTAGTGGCTGGGGCCCGTATGTCGCCGAGCAGGCCTCGCGGCGATCGATCTACATCCACATCAAGCGATCGCTGCTCGTACCGGAACTGGAACTGCTGGATCTGGCCGATACGACCTCCGCCTGCGAGCAGAGGGGAATTTCCACCATCCCCACCCAGGCGCTGACCCTGCTCAATGGAGAGTTTTGGAACTCACAGGCTGCCGAACTGGCGCAACGAATTGAGCGGGAACTGGTGCCCGTGGGCCCCAGGGCAGAAGCGTCCCCATCCGTTGCAGCGACCAACACGGCCCCCCCCAACGCAGCGGATGACCAACGGGTTACCGCGGGCTACCGGGCGGTTCTGTCGCGCCTTCCGACAATTGAAGAGCTGCGGGTCGGGCTGGCCTTTCTTGCGGCTCAACGCCGCCAGGCACGCGAAGAATTTCCGGATCGGCCCCTCGCAGAGGTCGATCGAGAGGCACTGTCGGCTCTGTGCCTGGTCCTGCTGAATCTGAACGAATTCGTCTACCTGGACTGAGCGGCTCTTGTGGCCAAGGAGTGGGATGCGATGGATCGAAGGCTGTGGCTGAAACAGATGCTGGCGGCTGCCTGGGGCGCGAACCTGGCTACCCAGATCCCCCATGGCAGTTGCCGCGGCCCCCTGGCTGCTGTGACCGCCCTGCCCCAGGAGACCGTCGATCTTCGAAAACTGGTCGAAGAGGTGATCGAGGCGGCCGGGGGAGCCGAGCGGTTGGAACGGCTGAAGGCCCAGACATGGCGGTCGAAGATCCGGCAAGTGCAGGAAGATCCGGTGGTGGAGAGCGAGACCCGCTATGCGGTCGAATGGCCCGACAAGCTGCGAACCGAGCGGTCGGATGGCGTGATTGTGCTGCGCGTGGGAAACAAGGGCTGGACCAAAAAGGGAGATGAAGTTCGTCAGCTCGGGGCCGACCAATTCCTGTTTCTCAAGGAGGAAATGTGGATCAATTCCCTGCGGACACTCCTGCCGCTGAGGGACCCGATGGCACGACTTCAGAATGTGCCGGCGGTTGAGGTCGAGGGGCGACCGACCATTGGCATGCGGGTTTCGGTCAAGGGGCACCGCGATGTGGTGCTGTTGTTCGACAAGGAGACACGGTTACTGGCCAAAGCCGAGTATCGGTCCCGGGGGCTGAGCGAACCGGGCAAACTCCAGGTGATCGAAGCGGTCTTCAGCGACTATCGCGAGGTGGCGGGAACCCAGGTGCCGGGGCTGGTGACCATGTCCCGCGCCGGCGAGCCCTATCTGGAAATCGAAAACCTTGACATCGAACGAATGGAAAGCCTCGACCCCAAGCAATACTTCGACATCGGCCAACCGACCGAGGACCTGCCTGCGGACGAACCCAAACCGAAGGACGAGTGAGTCCCTCAGCCCCAGCTTTGGTTGTCGACCGTACGATCCCGCCACGCGACCATCTTGAGGCCGCTGGGGCGCTGGCGCCAGCTGTCACAGGTTGACTGACGCGTGACAATTGCCGACCGATCACTCGGCGGACGGATGGAATTCGCGAAGGCCGTCAACGAAGACCAGTGGGTCCGATGGTCCCTGCCCGTTCCCCGTTGGCCGACATCACAAGGAGATGAGCGGCGCCGCAGTGATCGCGGCCAGCGAGTCTGACCGAGATGGCTCGTGCAAATGCTCATAGGCGGCGCTGTCTGGAAAGGCTGTTGCCGCTTTGTTCCAGATGGTCGCGAATTGAACTGATCTGAGTCCTTCCGGACTGCGTTGGAATCAATAGACCGTAATCTCAATCGAGGTGGTGTCGATCAGGCGCGGACGGGACAGGTCGGCGCTGTTGTACGACGCCCAGACAACCAGGACCGATTTACCGATTCCGCGAGTCGGGATTCCCCGCTCGAAACGGAAGAGGCCCCGTCCAAGGTACGTGGCACGGGTCGAGCCCGGATCGGGAGGCGGGCCGAACTCGGAGGTCTCCCCCTCCTGGTAGATCCGGGCGCGGATTTCGGGAGGGTCGTAGCCCTCGAGTTCCTCGACGGATCCCTCGGCATTGTGGAGCGCTGGGTTAAGAACCCGCACCAAGGGCTGTGGCCAGCGGAGCTTGAGGGTCGACCGGGTGAGATAAGTCACGGGCTCCATCAGGTGTTCTCGACACTTCCACTTGAACAGACAACAACTGCCATGGACTGCCGTGATTTTCCACAGAGAATTGACGATTGTCGAGGCAGAATCGTCCGCAACGCGACAGTGGCCGCGGCTCCCGCCGCGGTAGGACAGGAGAACCGGGGCCTGCGGAGTGGCATGGTGCGGGAACACGAGCCCCGACGGTGGCCAGGACGCCCTCGCCCGAGTCCCCGCCTCGCTGGCCAGGGAACAAGTGAAACAACGGGCGAGCAGGCCTGCCTATTCGGCACTGGGACGGTCGATATCGGAATCGGCCTGGGTGATGAACCAACCGTCTGGATCAAGCCAGTGTTGTCGCAATTCGGGCGAACAATCCTCCGGCACATGCACCAGCAACACACGGCCCGGCGGGCGGGGCTGAAAGCCCAGGGCGGCCAGCTGCTCGGTGAGCCTCCGGTCGATATGCAGGCACTCGACCGCATCGGCCCCCAGCCGGATCGAAGCATTGACCGCTTCACCGAGCAGGGTTCGCACCACATCAGGCTGTCGAAACGGAACAACCACGTCACAAATGAAGGCTCGACGATAGCGATAAGCCGAAGAAGGCTGACGCACCATCAGCACGACCACTCCCAGGCACTCACCGCCGCTGAGCAGTTCAAGACGGGTGAATTGCTGGCCCGGTTGATCAACCCACTTCCAATTGAGGAAGGAGGCGTCACGGATAACCGCACACGACAGGTCGGCGGCAGCCTGTCGCCAAAGCTGGTCGTGACGGGGGCCAAATCGCTCGACCTCGCGAATCTCCAGGTCACTTCGAACCGACGGGTAGGAACGTCGCTGAGCCTGCCAGCGGCGGAGAGCCTGCAATCCGCCGAGCAGACCCCCAGCCAGGTGTCGGACCCCCGCCGGGAGCCGACCCTGCAGCACATTGGCGGGCGTCAGCAGCAGTTGCGATCGCTGCAGCGGAGCAACCTGCTGCCACCCCAGGTTCAACGCGATCCCCCGCATCTGGGGTGTCTGCCCCAGGGACAAAGCCAGGGGGACGCCTCGGTCACCTGCGAGCAGCAGTTGCGGACCAATTCCGAGTTGGCGGTGTTCAGTTGCCACCACCGTATCAACAAACCACCCCGAGGGAACGGTTTGAGCGCCCACCTGCACGGTGACGGGAATGAGTCCATGATGCCCAATCACGGAGCCATTCAATGAGGCCAGCCAGACGCGGTGCGCGACGCCCAGCCTTTCCGCCGATTGCTCGTAGAGCCATCTCCAGCGGGCTGGCAGCAAACTGGGATCACGATTGGGAAATTCACGGGTCAAAAACTTGAGCAACGGAGCCCACTGCCCGGATTCATACAGATGGATCGCCGGGATTGACGTTTCCCCGGAATCAATCTTGCCGAACGCGGGTTCGGAAGTCGCGCTACCCGATTCGGCGTGAAGTCCGCCACTGGAGCTTGGCAGCCCAGCCAGCAGATGGTCGGTCAGCAGGTCGAGTCGAGGATACTGAAACACAAGGGACGGATCATGAATTCCCAGGTTGTTCCTCAACTGTCCGGCGAACTGCGTTGCCAGCAGCGAGTCGAGTCCCTGCTCAAACAGTGGCTTGCCGTCCTCCAGGTCGTCCGGCGACGAGAGGCCCAGCACCTGCGCGAGAGACTTGCGCAGCAATTCCCGAAGGCGATCGCGTTGCTGCCCCGTCGCGATCCCCGCCATCTCGGCGACCCAGAGGGGCCGTTTCGCCGGGAGATTCCCGAGGGGCTCAGCCTCGGCCGCCTTGCCATCCCCAAGGCTTTGCAACAGCGATCTGCAGAGATCGTCAAGCCTTGGGTGCTGAAACACAAGTCCCGGCTCCTGGATGCCCAGCAGGCGGG
>CAIUHT010001432.1 GCA_903898975.1 uncultured Planctomycetaceae bacterium | reverse complement strand
CCGCTTTTGGGGCCACGGGTGAGGTCTCGGGCGAAGTCTGCTTCAACACCAGCATGACCGGGTACCAGGAGATCCTCACCGATCCCTCGTACCGCGGGCAGATTGTGGCGATGACCTACCCGCAGATTGGCAACTACGGCATCAACGCCGTCGATGCCGAAAGCCAGAAGGTGCATCTCAGTGGGTTCATCATTCGCGAACTGTGTGATGAGCCCAGCAACTTCCGCTCGCAGCAGACGCTGGATGCGTACCTCGCGGAACAGCAGGTCATTGGCATCCAGGGGGTCGACACCCGCCGACTGGTGAAGCACCTGCGGACTCGCGGGGCGATGACCGGCATTCTCTCGACCGCCGACCTCGACGACGCTTCGCTCATTCACAAGGCCCAGACCAGCCCGGGGCTGGTGGGTCGCGACCTGGTCCGCGAGGTGATTCCCACCCGCGCCTACGAATGGACGACGGGGCTCTCCGACTTTTTTGAACTTGAGCCTCAGCCACTCCCCGCGTGGACCTCGCGGTCGCCGCACGTGGTCGCCATCGACTACGGGATGAAGTGGAACATTCCCCGCTCGCTGCGGGCGCGGGGGTGTCGGGTGACGGTGGTGCCCGGCACCGCCACAGCCAGCGACATCCTGGCCCTGCGTCCCGATGGGGTGTTCCTGTCGAATGGCCCGGGCGATCCGCGGCCGCTCGAATACGCCATTTCGACCATTCGCGGGCTGCTGGGCAAGCAGCCGGTGTTTGGCATCTGCCTGGGGCAGCAACTGCTGGGGCTCGCCGCGGGGGGCGAGATCTACAAGCTCAAGTTTGGCCATCGCGGGGCGAACCAGCCGGTGCTGAACCGCGACACGGGGCGGGTGGAGATCACCACGCAGAATCATGGGTTCGCCCTGCGAGCCGAGACCCTGCCCGCGAACGTCGAGGTCACGCACGTGAATCTCAACGACCAGACCGTCGAGGGGATTCGGCTGAAGGATGTCCCCGCGTTCTCGGTGCAGTACCACCCCGAGGCCGCCGCTGGCCCGCACGACAGCCAGTACCTGTTCGACCAGTTTGTCCGCCAGTTGCCCGGGGGCTGACCATGGCCGACCGCGCGGCGTTCCTGCGACACATCCGCGAGCAGGCGGCCCGAGGTCGGGCGTACCGGGTGGCGCTCAATCCCGAGGCGACCGAGAAGCAGTCGTACGTGGGGGGCGGCCCCGACAAGGTGGCGACGCTGCTGGCGGAATGGCAGGCAGTGGGGGGGCGTGGGGCCCGGGTGACGGGTGCCGTCGCCGCCCGCGAGCACCTGGCGGAACTGTTGGCGAGCTGGCAGACCCGGCGGGTGCTGCATTGGGGACACCCCCTGCTCGACCGGCTGGAGATTCCCGAAACGTGCGTGGCGGCCGGCGCGCAGGTGAAGACCTGGGCCGAGTTGGCGAGCGAGCCTCCCGACCGGCGCTGGCCCGACGCGTTCGCCGCCGACCTGGGCATTACCAGCGTCGATTTCGCGATCGCCGAGACCGGGTCCTTGGCACTGTTCAGCCAGGCGAGCCAGGGGCGAGTGGTCAGCCTGCTCCCCCCGCGGGCGTTGGCGATTGTCGAGCCGGGGCAGATTCTGCCCGACCTGTTCGACCTCTTCACTCAGCTGGAATCGCGGAAGGCCGAGCTGCCCTCCAACATGGTGCTGGTGACCGGCCCCAGCAAGACGGGGGACATCGAGCTCAAGCTCACCACGGGGGTGCACGGCCCCGGCGAGGTGTATCTGCTGGTGGTGGAATCGGAATGAGCCGGCGTGAGTGACGGCGTGAGTGACGGCGCTGAGAGTCCTCAGCAACAGTCACCCGCGCGAGAGCCAACGTTTGCGACGGCGATGCGGAGCAAGTGCAGTTCATGAGCCTGGCCCCGGCTCTTGGGGCGGAAACGATTCGGTTCAGGAAATCGGAGGCTGGAGCGATGCGGTTGACCGGGCCCGAACTCCGACAGGTTCACGACGCGATCGTGCAGGCGTTTTCCTTGCCCGACCTGGCACAGGTGTTTCAGTTCGTGTTCGACCAGCCCCTGGCGGTGGCTGTGAATGTGAACCAGCCCTTGGGCTCGGCCACCCTCGACCTGCTGAACTGGGCCCAACAGCGCGGGCAGTTGGCCCAACTGCTGCGTGCGTTGGGAAAAGAGCGTCCCGACTCGCGGTCCCTGTGGCAGGTGTTGCACTCGGTGGGACTGGAGACCGAACCGGTCACGCCGCCCGTGTCGTCGCCCACTGTGCCACGGACAGTGGAGCCAGTTTCAGGCCACGCCGCGGTCACGGGGCAGCCCTTCGGCAAGCCCGCAAGTCCGGCGGAGGTCGGCCCCTCGGCGTTGGCTCCCCGGGCACTCGATGACGCCCAATCGCGGGTGGTGCGCGAGGTCCTGGCGAACTTCAAGCTCGACGAACTCCAACTGCTGGTGGCCGATCACTTTCCCGACCCGTTCCGGAATCTCGACAGTTTTGTCGCCACGCATGGGCGAATTGGCGAGGCGGTGATCGCCGACCTGGTCCGCCACGTGAACTCCCAGCACCTGGCCAATGAACTCGTGGCGGGACTGCGAAGCCGCCGACCACGCGATCCCCGCGTGCAGACCCTGGCTGCGCAACTCGGGCTGCTGGGCGACGCGCCCCAAGGGCCCAGCCCAGCGGGGCACAATCTCTCCCCGGATCTTTGCCCCCCAGCGCCTGCCGCGCGAGCCCCCCGCCAGGCCTCTGAGTTTGCCATTTGGCTGGGCAAACTCCCGGAGTTGCAATTCAACTTGCTCCGCGCGGCGTTGCCCCTGTCGTTTTCGAGCGTACCCGGGTCGGGACCGGTCGCCCAGCGGGCCAAGACTCTCCTGGATTGGGCCCAGGGGTCGAGCGGACCGGGCCTGCCAGCACTCATTCAACTCGCGCGGGCCCTCTGGCCGCAGATCCTGACAGGGGGAGCCATCGATGCCGCGGCAGCCCGGGCAGACGACTGGGCGATTCCAATCCTGGCTCTGCGGGGAGAGCAGGGAGCCCGCCCCGGGGAAGGGAGCTCACCCCGGGCCGAACCTCGAGCTGAGACAGCTGAAAACACCCAAGCGTGGGAACGGGCGGCAGCGGCGCTCAGAAGGCTCCTCGTGGCCCCCCCCTCCGACGGAGGTGAAGTCCCGTCGCCAGGGACGATCCATGCCGCCCTGAGCTGGCTCGCCTGGTTGCGCGAACGGGCTCCCTGGGCTCCTCCCACCGCGATTTTGCCAATGGCCGAGGGAGGCCTGCTTATCGAGCGGGAGACCGAGGACGAGGCCGGCCACCTGACCACCGCCGAGCTTTCACTGACCAACGACAGGACCGCAGAGTTTACCTTGTTTCGCAATCATCACGTGATCGAAACCCGCCTCGTCCCGTGGGAACATGCGTTTCTGCCAAAGGCTTTTTACGCATGATCCACAGTGATTCCGACCCTATCCCGGGGCAATTGCCCCGGTTGGCCGAGGGCGAAGTCGTCTATCGGCAAGTTTCGCCGGGCGGGAATCCGGTATTCTTTCAGGCCGACCGGGACCCGCCCCTCAACTACACGCTCTTTCTTCCATCGCGAGCCGATCTGGACGGGCTCTCGCTGATCAGGCAGGCGCATCGCGCCCCGGTGTGGGCGGCTTTTCGCCCGGAACAGCCGGATGTGCGGTTTCGGTTGGCCGTCGTGTCTGTGTCGCTGTTGCAGGCGATCGATTCCGAGGCAGGATTCTCCGCAACCGGGTACAAGGCGACTCCGGACGCGCTCGACGAGCAACAGGGGGAGCCCTGGGCACATGCGGTGGCGGAGCACATCAATCGCCCCGCCTATGACCGCGACAAGGCCCGTCTGAAATCGTGGGCGAAACTCGTGGCGGCGCTGGTGAGCGCCGGCTCAATCATCGGACCGTTTCCCGCCCCTGCAGTGAATGATCGCTATCGCCCGTCGCAGGCTGACAACGGGGCGAACCTGTAGCAGGCCAGAAGGTTTCGTGGCGTGACTCACCGCCCGAACCCAGCGTCTCATCCAACGACCTCGGGCCGCGCACGAAAACACCCCGGTGGGCAAAATGCCACCGGGGTGTTTCAGGCAGGTTCAGGGATCGGGTGCGAAGTGGTTCGAAGGGAAATGGTCGGGCTGGAACCCTGGTGAGGGTTGCCGCGACCTCGTACCTCAAGTCACTTCGCTCAGGCTCACAGCGTCCAGCAGGCTGAGGAGGTGGGCCCCATGGTGACGACCGCGGGGGGCTCTCCGCTCGGTGCGACTCATCCGGGGGACGCTCCCTCGGGCGAGCCGGTCACCGGGCAACCGGCTGTGTTGATCGACTTGCAGACCCGCTCGATTCGCTGACTCGGTCGACTTGGTCAGGCAGTCGACCTGGTGACAGAAGCGGCGGGCCGACCTGGTCGACCGCGTTGCTTGATCGAGCGTGTTGTCAGGTCGTT
>CAIUHT010001431.1 GCA_903898975.1 uncultured Planctomycetaceae bacterium | reverse complement strand
GGCCCCGCTGGCGGCCCATGGCGGCGTGCTGGGGAGTGTGATCGACGGGTTGAGCGTGGCGGTCTGCCGGCAGCTGCTGGCCGAGACCACGCGTCACGAATGGATTCCGCTGAGTGAGCCCGGGCGGCGTTCCAACCGGGCGGGACTGGCGGTGTTGCCGTCGAAGACCGAGTTCTCGCGCACCAGCCTGCTGGTGGGGCGCCTGCAGCAGGGGGGCCAGGCGGAGGAACAGGCGGGGTTCGCGAACCATCCCGAGTTGCGGGCCCAGTCGCGGGCGGGGTTTCCCCCGGTGCTGTTTCACAAGGTCGACCTGCAGGAGGCGACCGACAACATGCTCGCCCCGGAAGTGCGCGATCAGATTGCCTCGTCGCAGCGGCGGGTGGTGGGGGTGGTGGTCAACGCCGTCGATGATCATTTGCTGAAGGGGGACCAGCTTGCCATCGACTGGTCGCCCGAGCACATCAAGGTGTTGCGGGCGCTGTTGCACGAAGCGCGGCTGGTGCGGCGGCAAGTGATCCTGGTGAGCGACCACGGGCACGTGCTGGACCACCGGACCCAGGCGCGGCTGGCCGAGGGGGGAGAGCGATGGCGGCTGGCCGACAGCCCCCCGGCGGCCGATGAGCTGCAGGTGAGCGGGATGCGGGTGATGACTCCGGGGAAGAAGCTGATTGCGCCGTGGAGCGAGCGGGTGCGGTACTCGGTGAAGAAAAACGGCTATCACGGGGGGTTGAACCCGCAGGAGATGGTGGTGCCGGTGATTGTGCTCTCGTGCACGAATGAACCTCCGGGGGAGTGGCAGGAGCAGGCGGACGAGATTCCAGGGTGGTGGGACGAGCCGACGCTGGACCGGGGCGGGGAGGTGCGACCCGCCAGCGCGATGGCGACGGCGGCGCGCCCAGCGGTGACAGCGAAGAAGCGGGGGGTGCTGTTCGACATGGAGGCGGAGGAGGCAGCAGCGGCTGGAGCCCGCGGCGCCCCCCAAGGGGGAGCGACGGGTGGGAGTCAAGCGCGTGGGGCCGTAGTGGGTGAGAGTGGAGCGGGTGCGAGTGGAGCGGGGAGTGGCGCTGAGAAAGTGGCGTTGCCGGGCTGGGTCGAGCAGCTGTTGCTGTCGCCCGTGCTGGCGCAGCAGAAGAAGCTGGCGGGCCGGCATGTTCCCTCGGATGCCGAGCTGGTGCGGATCTTGACGATCTTGGACGGGCGGGGCGGGAAGTTGACCACGCGGGCGTTGGCGCGGTTGGTGAACCTGCACGAGATCAGGCTGACGGGCCTGCTGGCGAAGCTGATTCGGGTGTTGAACATCGATGGCTACGCGGTGCTGGAAGTGGAGAATGCGTCGGACACCGTGGAATTGAACGTCGCCTTGCTCCGCAAGCAGTTCGAACTGGGGGAGGGGTAGGCCATGTCGTTGAGTCCGCAACGTCGCGAGGAGGTGATTGACGCCCTGCGGCGGGGAACCGTTCCTCGCAGCAGTCTCGACGCGTTCGCCGTGGGGCTGGGCGGGTTTGAAGCGGTGCTCGAAGAAGAGCTGCGCAAGGTGCAGGCGGGAGGGAGCGTCTTCAAGGCGGTGCGGGGTGAGTACGGGTGCGGGAAGACGTTTTTCGCCCGCTGGCTGTCGGACCGGGCCCGCAAGCAGGGGCTGGCGACCTCGGAGGTGCAGATCTCGGAGACCGAGACTCCGCTGCATCGGCTGGAAACGGTCTACCGGCGGCTGATGGAGCGCCTGTCGACCGCCAATACCCCGCAGGGGGCGCTGCGGAACATCATCGACGGCTGGTTCTACTCGCTCGAAGAAGATG
>CAIUHT010001430.1 GCA_903898975.1 uncultured Planctomycetaceae bacterium | reverse complement strand
CCCCGCCTGGGAACAGACCTGTGTCGCTGTTTCGAGAAATCGATTGGCCGAGGGGGGCGAGGTACAGACTTTTGGCGCCGCGGCGCTTCGACCGCGCCGGGTCAGCGCCCGTGGCGGCTGACCTCAGTCGCGGGTCACCAGGTGGCTCAGTGACTCTATCGCCCTGGCAAAGTGTCCCTCGCGGAGGGGGCGACTATTTCGCTGCGGCCCGCACTTCGAGGGGGATTTCCCGGGCGTTCGCCCCTGGCTTGCGGGTCAGCAGTTCGCTCAGTTGGAACGCGAAGTACTTCTGGTTCGCGGCCGGCTGCTTGTCGGTGCTGGCGTTGGCGACCCAGAACCGCGTGGTCTTGGGCTCAAACAGCACGTTGTGCAGATTCGACTTCATGGCAACCGGGCAGTCCATCAGGTGCAGCGCGGCGTCGGCATCGAACCCCCCGTGCCCCGCCTTGGCTCGCCGGGCCAGCTCTTTGTAGCGATCGCCCGCTGAGAGCAGCACCGTGTCGGCGACCGGTGTCGGCAGCAGCGGGTGGCTCTCGCCGGGGTGCACCAGGCTGAACACATTCCAGCTCGCCTCCATCCCGACCGCGCGGTTCGTCTTGCCATCGGCGAGCACGTAGAAGTACTGGCAGGTCCGGGGATTGTCGCGAAAGGTGGCGATCGCCTGGTCCAGGTCGTGTGCCGTCTCGAGCGCTTCCCGCAGCAGGAACGCCATCGGGACTCCCGCCCAGTGTCCGAGCCCGCTCCCACCCATTTCGCCAATCGAAACATGCTTGGCGTTCATCCCGGTCACCGAGCCAATGAACCCGGCATAGGTCACGTTCACAAACGGCACCCCCCCCTCGGGCTCCACCACCGCGATCACCGCGTGGTCCTGCAGACCCCAGTCGATCGCGTAGTCGAGCACGCGTCCGTGGTAGAGGGTCCCGTCGCGGGTCGCCCCGTTCATGATCGCGAAGCCACTGCAGTGGAACAGTTCGGGAATAAAGTTCGCCGCGACGACGTCTTCCACCTTGAGACCCGCGCCGTCGGCCAGCCCTTCCATCTCCTCGAAGTACTTGGCCGGCACGAAAGGTTTCTGCACCTGCAGGATCGACTCGATCACCGCTCGGGGCTTGACCTGGACCAGCCCCATCTTGATCCGCTCACCCGCCTTCTTCACCAGCAGGTTGTGCATGTTGCTCTGCACCCGTTCGCGGAGCAGGGCCCCCTGCTGGTACCCCATTTCGTAGGGGGTCCCCTTGAGGTGCAGCACGGCGTAACCGTCGATGGTTTCGAGCCAGCCCCGACCACAGCGGGCCACAGTCTGGCTGACCGCCTGAGCGGAGGCCGATTCGATCCTGGCGAGCAGGGCCACGCAGAGCAAACTGAAAACCCGGGCCAGATTGGTCCACCGCATGGGATTGATCTCCAGACGTGGGGAGCAAGAGGAACGCCGTCTCGGACACGCTTCCGGGCAGGTCGCCCGCCGACGCAGCGCCCAGGCAGGGGACTGCGCCACCGGAATGGAAGGGGTCGAGTGGAGCTGCAGGAAAACCCCGCAACTCCGCAGGCTACGCAGCTTATCAGCCCCGTGGGCGGCCTGCGAGTCCGTCTTGCCAAAGAGTGAGAAAACACCTAGTCTCCCGCTCCCCTCCGGGGCTTCCCAGCCCCACACAGCCGCCACCGCGGCCCCTTCCTGCGTCTCCCCCCTCCCGGCTCTCCGCCCCCTTCCCTCCTCCCCCCGAGCTCTCCCATGCGGTCCCAGATGCCTCAGGCTGGCTGGGCGATTGCCGTCTGCCTGCTGTGGAATGGCTGCACGCAATTGGCCCAGGAATCACGCCTTGCCCCGGTCGCGGGAACTGGCTCGAAAGAACCCCGGCAGGTGCAGATGGCCCGCCGTCGAGCTGGGGTTCGGCCCGCACCCACCCCCACATCCACCGCGCGCCCCGCGACTGCCGCCGCAGCTTCCGATGTCGTGCAGGCCGACGCCGGTCGGGCCCGGGTCCAGCCCCCCGCTTCCCAGTGGGAGGGAATCCAGCAGGCCGGGGGGCTGATGCCCGCCCGTTCGCGCCCGACACCCCCGCTTGATCCCGCTGCGGCCGCCGTCATCGAACAGGAGCTGGGCGACACAGAACCGGCTGAACGCCAGGGCATTCTCGCCGACCTCGAAGGACTCTCGCCCGCCAACATGCGGGCGGTGCTGCGGGCCTGGAAACAAAGTCGGCAACGACGCCCCGGGACCGAACAGCTGGCTTCGGGACCCCAGGTGAACGGGCCCTCCACCCCCCCGGCTCCCGTCGCGGGCGAGCCCGAATCGACCACCAGCCGGTTGCGAAGATCGCTGAGTGCCGGGTTGGGGAGCGTCTCGGCCTGGGGAACTGCGATCGTGGGAGGGCGACGGGGCGAGCCCGTCGCGGTCCCGCCCGGTGACGCGCAACCGGTCGCCGGAGCCCCACCCGCCACCTCCCCACCGCGCGGTCAGATCGAAGCCATCATCCCCCCCGGGGCGGAATCCCGCTCGTTGCCCGGTGGGGAAGACGTCGCCTCCACCCCACCGGCGGTCGAAGCGAGCCCGGCGGTCAACAATCCGCTGCAGCAGCTGATCAACCTGACGGAAGCGGAAGTGGCCGACCTCCCCTCTGGCCCGGGACAGGATGAGCGGGAAGAGTTTCTCTCCCGGCATGTGGCGTTGCGAATGCTGTACCTGGTGGGGGGCCGGCACGAACTGGCGTTGCAGGCGATTCCCGAGATCGACCCCGACGAACAGGAGTTCTGGCAGCACCTGTTCTGGGGGCTGGCGAATTACTTCGACACCGAGTCGCTCCCTGGGACCGACGAGCGGGCGGCGGAAGCCGCCGCGCAGCTGACGCAGGCTGTGTTGAAGTTGCAACGGCGGGCGGCGCTGGAGATCAAGTTCGCCGCACTGTGCGACCAGATCGAAGGCTACGGAGTCTTCGAGAGCCGCAGTGCCACGACTGTCTCCCCGGGGGAAACAGTGCTGCTCTACGCCGAACTGGCGAATGTCTCGAGCGTCGAAGAGGGCTCGGGGCAGTACCTGGCCAGTCACGCCAACCTGATTGAAATTGTCCCGCAGGGGGGCGAGACCGATCACGTCATCGGCATTGAACTCCCGGTCACCGAAGATCGGTGCCGACGTCAGCGACGCGATTACTTCGCCAGCTACGCGTTTGAACTTCCTCGGGAACTCGCCGCTGGTCCGCATGTGCTGCGGCTGACGGTGGTCGATCGGGGGACCCGTCGGCGGGCTCAGTACTCGCTCAACTTCCTGGTCGGGGAGTCGCCGGCGCAACGCGACGAGCCGATCTTGGAGGCTGATCCACAGCGGCCCGCAGAGGTCCCCCAGGTGACCGAGCGGCGCCTCCGCCCCGCGCCGGCTGGTGCGAGCGCGAGCGGCGGGCGCGGTCGCCTGGGCGATCAGGCTGCGGCTGCCTTGCAGGATGCCGAGGAAACAGTCGGCGAGTGGGTGGAAGAGACTGCGAAGGGTGCCGACGCGCAGGAAGAGGATTCTCTCCCAAGGGCCACGATGTCGGCCAAGGCGCCGGATCGGGAAGAGGACGAGGGCGAACCGCAGGACGAGCGACTGCTGCGCCTGGAATCGCGGATCTCTGCGGAACCCGCCGAGGTCGAGCCATCGGCCTTCGAAGGGGAGGTGATGGACGAGGAAGATCTGGAACTCGTCAACGAGCCCCAGGCAGATAAGCCAGGGCAAGAGCCAATTCGCCTGCCCGACCTGTCACTGGACGAGGAAGAACCGGCGGAGGAATCTCCCGCGGAGTCAACCAGGAAGCCAGCCCCGGCGGCGGGCGAGAAAGAGGGCGAGAGTGAGGGGGCGGAAGACGACATGCCCCCCCTCCCGCCAGTGGGATGAGCGCAAGCCAGCCGGTTGTGGATGCGAGCCTGCGCGAGACCAGTCGTCCGGGGAGGTTTTCCCCGGGCGACACGGGCCAAACGGCCCACGCAGCAGGCGGAATCGCGGCGACTTGCAGCTCTCTCGGCTGTCCAGTAAAATCAGCCTCAGAGCACAGATGGGCTCTCACGGACAGATAGCTCAGTTGGT
>CAIUHT010001429.1 GCA_903898975.1 uncultured Planctomycetaceae bacterium | reverse complement strand
GGGAAGAGGCGGACTCATCGTTACAATCGCTTCAGGAGTCCGGCCCGGTTGTCGCCGGTGTTGTGGAGTGTCGTGAGTTTTCGAACAGGGGATCGGTGACCGTGATCTTCATCAACTATCGGATTTCCGATGCGAATACAGCGGTCTGTCTGCTGCAGGAAAGTCTGGAAGAGACGTACGGCAGGGGTGCCGTGTTTCGGGACAAGACGACACTTCAAGGATCGCAGGATTGGCCTGAGGCGATTCGGAATGCTGTCTTGGGTTGTGATGTGCTGTTGATGGTGATTGGAACGAAGTGGAGGCAGGTCCAGTTTCCCGAGGGACACGAATGGGAAGGGGTCAGCCGATTGAAGCATCCCGACGACTGGGTTCGCAACGAAGTGCTGCTGGCCCACGCCCAGGGAAAGCCCATCGTGCCGGTTTTGGTCGAGCAGGCGAAGTTTCCCTCGAAAAAGTGGCTGGAGACGGTCGATCTCGAGCGGCTGGCGGTAAAGAACGCTTTCGTGCTGGATGTGGATCGCCACGACAGCGACATTCCCAAACTGTGCACAATCCTCGAAGAACTGGCTCCCGGATTGAAGGAACTCCGTCAGCGACACGCTCTGCAGCGCGAGTCCGCCCCGACAACCGCCACCACGGTTCCCAAGGGCCGTCCGGCCATCCCGCGCGACTACCTGCGCAAATTGCAGAAATCAATCACCGATGTCGAGTTGATGGGGCTGAAACTCAAGCACGGCTCGGGGGTGAAGTTGAATGCCGTTTACGTCCCGCTGGTGACCCAGCGGTCTGCCGAACTGGGGGCACGAGCACGCAATCAGGACGAAACGTTCGAACGGACAGAGCCGGAGGACAAAAATCCGCAATTGCTGCTCGAACTGTTGGGACAGACTTCCATGTATGTCTCGGGACCTGCGGGGTGTGGAAAGTCGACCTTTTGTCGGTGGGTGACGTGGTTGACCTGTGCCGGGGAAATGCCCGAGGCCCCGGTCACACCCCCCGAGGGCTATGCCGAGCAGTTTCCCGAAGACCTGCGGGGCCGACTGCCGGTCTTGGTTCCACTGCGGGAATTCCATGAGTCGCTGCCAGCGCGGGCCGGGTGCCAGGCCTTCAGCACTCACGAGTTGGAGCAGGCTCTGTTGCAGTGGATTGGTGGCAAGAGGCCGCATGGGCTGACGGCCGACGAGTTCGAAGCGCATCTGCGGCGCGGGCGACTGCTCTTGATTCTCGACGGCGTCGACGAGGTGCCCCTGAACCGGCCGATCACGAATCGGCAGACAGCCCCCGTGCAGCAGGCGCTGGTCGCGGGACTGGCCTCGGCATGTGAGGACTGGAACCAGCGGGGGCATCGCGTGCTGTTGACCAGCCGTCCGTATGGCCTCACCGAGACCGAAGTCGGGCGGCTCGATCTGCGGTCGGCACCGGTGTTGCCCCTCAACGAGGAGTTGCAGACGTTGTTGGTCGATCGCTGGTTCCGCTGTCTGGAAGATGACCCCGAGACGGCGGCTACCCAGGCTGACGACATGCGTGGGCATGTCGCGGCCCGCAGCGATTTAATGGATTTGGTCAGCAATCCGATGCTGCTGACCGCGATCTGCGTGGTTTACCACGAAGGGAAACGGTTGCCGCAAGACCGCCACGACCTGTACGACCGCATTGTCGACAATGTGCTGTGCAACCGGTTTCGGCACGATGAGGCCGAGCGGAAGCTCATCCGATACCGGCTGGGGTTTATTGCCCACGGCATGCACACGGACGAAGGGGCCGGACAAACACGGGTGGCCCCCGAAGCCCAGGTGGATGATGCCGAAGTCGAACGGTTGCTGCTCGCCTGCCGCGCCGAGAACTGGTTCTCTGAAGCGGTGGTGAAGGCGGTGGCGGATTCGCGGCAGGAACTGCTGACCACGACGGGGTTGTTCCTGCCGCAAGGGCAGGGGCGGGCCGGGTTTTACCACCTGACGATCCAGGACTTTTTTGCGGCGGAACGGCTGCTGCTGATGCCGGACGTCAATCTGGAAGCGTTGTTTCGGACCCGGGGAAATGTCCCGCAATGGCGGAGCACGCTGAACTTTGTGTTTGGTGCGCTGGCCAAGAGTCCCGCCAAGGCGGTGCCGTTGCTGGCGACGTTGATTGGCGGTCTGGCTCGCGGAGAGGAACGGCTCGGCCTGGTCGCCTGGGACGCCATCCAGATCCTGGAGAAGCAGAAGACCCCATGGTCGACCACCGCATGCGAACGGTTTGTCCAGTTCTGTCTGCAATCGATTGACGACGATGTGCCCCTGCTGCCCCGGCACGAATTGGGTCTCGCGCTCGGAGACTTGGGAGATCCGCGGATTTGCGTCGATGTCCGAAAGTCGCAAGACTTTGCGTACATTCCAAAGGAAACGTATCTGATGGGCGACCGGAAGCTGCCTTTGGAAGTCAAGAAGTCGTTCTGGATTGGAAAGTACCCGGTCACCAACTCGCAGTATCGATTGTTTGTGGAGGAAGGGGGGTATCACGAGGAACGCTGGTGGTCTAACGATGGCTGGGCTTGGTCGCGGAGGGTGCGGCCAAGGCATTCGGCTATGCCAGATTATCCCGACAGTAAGTTCACCAACCCAAGTCAACCTGTGGTGAGAGTTTCGTACTACGAGGCCGAGGCCTTTGCGAATTGGGCGGGGGGACGCTTGCCGACCGCGGATGAATCGGAAGCGGCGGCCCGCGGTCCGGAGGGACTCGAATATCCCTGGGGAAATGACTGGCGCGATGGAATCTGCAACTCGGACGTGGCGGGCTTGGGAACCACCTCGATCGTGGGGTTGTTCCCCGCCTCGCAATCGCGTGACTTTGGCTTGCACGATGCCGCTGGCAATGTGTGGGAATGGTGTGATTTGGACATCAGCAATCCTCGTCAGCGAGGCGAGTCGCGGGTCGTTCGCGGCGGCTGCTGGTACAGCTACGCCCGCGACGTGCGGTGCGCGTGCCGGGGCCAGGGCGACGTGGACTACCAGGTCAACGACCTGGGGTTCCGCCTCGTCCGAGTTCAGGAAGCATCGTGAGCCCAGCGAGGCGCGGGGGGGTGGGGCCACGGAGCCAGCCCGGGACCAGGGACCGCAAGGGACGCAGCGGGCCCTGCGGACCGAGGCGGCGCAGT
>CAIUHT010001428.1 GCA_903898975.1 uncultured Planctomycetaceae bacterium | reverse complement strand
TACGGCGAGACGCTGGTGGTCGACTGGGGGCTGGCCCGGGAACTGGGAACCGCTCTCGAGACCGAGGCGCGGCAACCCAAGGGCGACAGCCCAGCGCCCGCCCCCAAGAGCTCGGCCCCCCAGAAGCCCGCAGCACAGGCGCCCGCACGCCAGACGCCCACAGCACAGGCGCCCACATCGGCGCGGCCAGGTCGAGAGACCGCGGGCCCAGACCTGGCGGGGGGGGAGCGACCTGGTTCCGTGACAGCGGGGGGTGATGCGCCACGGGGGACGCGATCGACGCATGGCCTGGGGACACCGGGGTATGCGTCGCCCGAGCAACTGGCGGGGGACCGGGGCCCCCTGACGGTGGCGAGCGATGTGTATTCGCTGGGGGCGACGCTGTATGCGATGTTGACCGGTCGATCGGCGTACCCATCGAACGCGGACCTGACCCCCGAGGAGTTGCTGCGGAAGGTGTGTGCGGGGGAGTGCCCCCGGCCCCGTGCGCTCAATCCCCGCATTGAGCCAGCGCTGGAGGCGATCTGCCTGAAGGCGATGGCGGTGGAACCGGCGGAGCGGTATCTCTCGCCCGCGCAGCTGGCGGCGGAGCTGGAGTGCCACCTGGCGGGGGAACCGGTGGCGGCGTGGCCTGAACGCTGGACCGACCGGTTGCGACGGTGGATGTCCCGGCACCGGACCGGGGTGCTGCTGAGCACCGTGGGGCTGACGCTGTCGACGCTGTTTCTCGCGATGCTGGCAGTGCAGCAGGGACGGTCGCAGGGGGCCCTGCGGGTCGAGGGCGAGCGACTGGCTAAGGCGAAGCAGCGGGCCGAACAGAACGAGCAACTGGCGGTTGCTGCGCTGCAGCGATTTGGCGGGCTGGTGGCCAGCGACCCGCAGTTGCGGTATTCGCGGGAGCTGCAGCCCCTGCGACGGGAACTGCTGCGCGAGCCAATCGCCTTCCTGGGGACGCTGCGGGATTCACTGCGGGATATCGCGCAGCCCTCGGCGGCCACGCTCTGGCAATTGCGCGAGGCGACCCGGCAGCTGGCCGAGCTGCAACGGGAGATTGGCGACCTGGGGGCGGCTCGCCAGTTGCTGGATGATGAGCTGCAATTGTGTGCCGAGGGACCGGGGGCACCACCGGGTGCGACTGCGCTGCGGGAGGCCGACTGGCAGATCGCCGGGGCGCAGGCCCGCCTGCTGCTGGCCAGGGTTCAGCAGCAGCTGAACCAACCGGAGGCGCAGCTGCGGGAAGCGAGCCAGGCGCGTGTCGAACTGGAGCGGCTGGTGAGCCAGTTTCCGCAGGCCTCCGAGCTGGCGGTTGAGCTTGCCGGGGCCGAGGCGACGGTGGGGGGGGCCCTGAACGCGATGCGGCGGGTGCCGGAGGCGATGGCGGCGTATCGGTCGGCGATCGAGCGGCAGCGGGTGAACGCCCAGCGTCGCCCCGACGAGAAGGCGCTGCTGCGCGACCTGGCCGGGCTGTTGCAGGATTTGGCGGCGGTGTTGAACGAAGCCGACCTGCCGGTGGACGCCCAGTTGGCGAGCGACGAGGCGGAGCAACGGCTGCGTGAACTGGACGGGCTGCTGCCGACCGACCCGCTGGCCCGGCAACAACGGGCGCTGTCGCACTATCAGCGGGGGCAGCAGCTGCTGCGCGACCGGCGGCAGACAGAGGCCCTGGCCGAATTTCAGCGGTCGGAGCGGGGGTGGCGGGAGTTGGCGAAAGACTTCCCGGCCCGGAACGAGTTCCTGGGGCAGTTGCGACTGGTGCTGACCACGCTGGGCAATCTGCTGATGGTGTCGAACCAGGCGAATGACGCGTTGCCGATCTGGTCGGAACTGATCGACCTGGAGCGGGCCAACAAGGACCAGAGCCCGGGGGTCCCGGAATTCCACGGGAACCTGGCGTCGGCCCTGCACCAGCTGGGGCATGTGCTGGCGCAGCAGGGGCGGGGGGCTGAAGTGCCGGCGATTTATGCCGAGGCGCTGCCGTACGCTCAACATGCCCTGGCGGAGCTGCCCGAGGTCTATCGCTGGCGGCAACTGGTGTTTGAGTTGCAATCCCACCTCGCCGACATCGACGCGGAGCGCGGCCAGGTGACTTCCGCCAGGGACCGCCTGGCGACTGCACTGCCGCTGGCGCGGACGATTCTCGATTCGCCGCAGGCGTCGGCGACCGATCGGGGAGGCGTGGGACGGTACCTGCGAACGTTGGCCGCACTGCAGGAACTGTGCGACATGGCGGCGGAGGCGGCGGAGACCCGGGGGCTGCTGCAGTCGCTGGAGCGGTTGGATCCCGTCATGCAGCAGGTGGATGCCCGGCTGAACGAGCTGGCGAATGGCGCCGTCCCCATTGACCAGAATGAGCGGGCGGGGATGGCCCGGCGGGCGCTCGAGGCGTCGCGGTACGATGTCGCCCTGCGACTGGTGTGGGAGGCACTGGACCTGGAGCCCGCTCTGTTGCCGATCCGGGAGTACCAGTTGGGGCTGCTGGCCGCCCAGGCGGCGACAGGAGCAGCGAGCCAGTACGAGAACCCGCGGGATCCGCAAGCGGTGGAACTGCGACGGCGGGCCCGCCAGTGGCTGCGGCAGGAACTGGAATTCTGGCGCAAGTCCCCAGCCGGGCAGAGCGGGTCGCTCGTGGGAAGCGTGGAAGGCTGGTTCCGAAGTCACCACTTCGCAAGCGTGCTGATCCCGCGGCGGCTGGAGCAGCTGG
>CAIUHT010001427.1 GCA_903898975.1 uncultured Planctomycetaceae bacterium | reverse complement strand
CTGTTCGCCGAGCAGGCCCGGGACGCCAGTTGGCGATCGCGGGTCGCCCCATGGGATGCCCCGACCCGTGAGACCGCCACCCGCTTGTGTCAAGAGTCTGTGGCACAACTGCGGCAGGTGGTCGATTTCCTGTCGCCCGCCCCCGCCAAATCTTCGCTCCAAGGCCCCAGGCAGTCCTCCTCGCCAGACGCAGCCGAGTCACTTGGGCTGGCACAACGCAGGACACTGTCGGCGGAACTTCGCAGTCGGCTGGCCGAGGGACTGGCGCTGCTCGCCGATCTGTGGCCCGCCCCCGATCCCCGCCGGTCGGCCACCGCCAGCGAGGCGCTCAAATGGGCTAAGCCGATTGCCGAAAGTGACGACGCACTCGAATCGGTCTGGCGAGCCCGACGGGTCTGCCTGACCTGCTCCCGCCTGCAGGCCGATCTTGCCGCCCTGCGACGCTGGCTGGCGATCTTTCAACCGCGGACCACCGACAACGTGGAGTTGGCCCGACTCGAACTGGAACTGGCACGTGCCGTGGCGGAACTCGGCACGTCGGGCAAGTCGGCCGAAACGTGGTCGCGACTCGAAGCCCGTGCCGAGCCTGCACCATTCGAACTGCGTGGGGAAATCTCGCTCGAACGGGTCCTGGCCCTGCACACCCTCGCGCGGCAACCCGAGACGCCACTCACTCCTGACCCACTCAAGCACGTCGCGACCGAGATCGACCGTGTTCAGGATCAACTGGAAGGGGTCTGGCTCGAACGCTTGAACGTGGTGGCCGAGACGGTCGCCGAGGAACGGAGGTTGGGAGTCCCACTGGCCGAGGCGGTGCTGGCAGGACGTTCGGCGTGGCAGGCTGAACGCTGGGATCTCGCCGAGGACCGATTGGCGGTAGCAGCCCGACTTGCCTGGGAGCGGAATCTGCCCGAGGTTGCCTTCGAGCAAGGCTTGTTGCGGTGCTCGGCGGCACTGAAGCAGGCGAAGTGGCCCGAAGCGGCCGATGATCTGGCCCAGTTGCTGAAAAAGTTTCCGAATGAGCCGCGGGCCGCGGAAGTCAGCCTGCTGAAGGCGTACGCCTTGGGAAAAGCCTGGCAGGCCGACGCCACCGACCAGGCCGCTGCGGCTTACGAAGCGTCATTGACGACCCATCTCACCGACTTCCCCCACGATTCCCGCTCGGCCGATGCCGAGTGGATGTTGGGGGAATTCCTGGGTTCGGGAGCCCGCTGGCGGGAAGCCTGGCCCCACTACCTCGCGATTCCTGTCGAGCATTCCCGAGGCCGCGCGGCACTCGGCGCGGTGTCCCGATTATGGCTGTGGTCGCGAAGAACCAGCACGATCGCGGCCTCAGCGGGCGATGGCGTGCTGGACCAAACCACTGCGGAGCAGCTTGAGGAACGGCTGTTGGTAGCCCTCGCCGGCCCTCCGGAGCGATGGAGTGACGATGAGGTCGAACTTGCACTGACGCTGAGCGAGTTGCTCTTGGCCCGCAACCCACCCGCCGCCGAGGCGGCGCTCAAGTGGCTGTCCAAGGTCGAACTGGCGTGGCAGGCCAACGGCAAGGGACAAGAACTGGAAGCCTCTTTACCCCCGTCAACAGGGCCGCGTCCCGCAGGCTCGGACGCGACTGACTCGGCCCTGGTAGACTCGCCCTCGAATGATTCGGGTCCGCGAGAGTCGAAAACGAGCCAGACATCTCGCTCGGCCGCGTCAGGCACACAGCCAGACGCCCCAGCTGCCGACCCGACCTCGGGAAGTGTCTTGTCGGCCCGTGCCGTGCGGCTCAAGGTTTTTGCGCTGGCCGTGCTGGCGCGACACACCGAGGCGCGACAGTTGTTCGGGCAGAATCCGGCGCTTGAGCTGGAGCAGGCACTGCGACTGCTCGCCGATCTAAATCAGATTCCCATTGAAAATGGCGGTGCCCCGCTGACGGGACTGGCCGACCTTCAACGGATGGTCGCCGAGTCGTTGCTCGCACGCGCTGCCGCCCTCTCGGCCCGCCAGACCGATGACCTCGATCGGCAGATGGTCGAGATTTATCGCCGGAACGCACAGTCTCAGCAGGCGACCGCCGTCTACGAGCGGCTGGTGCAACGGCATCCCCGAGACGCGCGACTGGTGCGTGACTTTGCCACGTTTCTGTTGGCACAGTCGCGGGAGGATGCGACCCGACGGGGACTGCAGCTCTTGCAAAGCCTCGACCGAGTGCATCCCGCAGGTTCGCCGGACTGGTTCGAAAACCGGCTCGCGATGGCCGAAAGCCTGGCGCGACTCGAGAAGTGGGGCGAGGCGGAGAAACTGCTGAAAAAGACCCGGCTGCTGTACCCCAAACTGGGAACCGCCGAGCAGCGGACGCGGGCCGATTCGCTCCTGCGACAGGCCCGGGGAGCAGGACAGGAGAAGCGACCCCGATAGCGGTCCCAGTCCAAGCGTGTGGGCGACCTCACACCTGATTCAGATGGATCTCCCGGGCTTCGGCCTGGGCCTTGATGTACGGCCAGCCGGGCCAATTCGTTGGGCCAATCGCTCAAGTCATTGTCCGACCACGGTGTAGAGGCCATCTCCCATGTTCTTGAGTTTCCCCTGCCGAACAAGTTCATCCCAAACCGCCTTGGGGTATTCGTGAGGCGGGGTGATGCCCACCACACCCCAGCCCCCCCCGCTGCTCAAGGGACCGACACCCAGCTTGGACTCGGAATCGAGCCGGGTCAGCTTGAGCCTTTTCTTGAACGCCTTGTAAGCCAGCTTGAGCTGCTCGGGAGGGATTTCTGGGGGGGAGCCCGCGGGACCGGAAGTGGACATTGAGAAGTCTCCGAACAGGAGGACAAAACGCAGGGATTGCTGCCGGACAAACATCGATCCGGGCTGGTGACAGTCAGCCAGCTCGCGGCAGGACCCAGGGGCTCAACAAAGAAT
>CAIUHT010001426.1 GCA_903898975.1 uncultured Planctomycetaceae bacterium | reverse complement strand
CTCCCCGGGCGCACCGGACTCTCAAAGTAATCCAGAGACCGTCCATCCGCCAGCCGCCCGGGGACTGGCTCATTTTCCCGCGAGTTTCAATCAGTTCACCCGAGCGCGGACCGATTCCCCTCCGCACAAAGTCGCGGGAAAAGGTGCCTGTCCCCCTCCCCGGGCGCACTGGACGCTCGTAGGAATCCGAAGACCGTGCAGCGGCCAGCGACGCGGGGACTGGGAGATTCTCCCGAGCGGTTGGACCAGTTCAGCCGAGTGCGGAGTGATTCGCCTTCCAGCAGAGTCGTGGGGAATCTTGCCTGTCGCACTCCACTTGGCCCCAGTGGGTCGTGGTCTGGCAGTTGAAGGTCCAGCGGTGCTCGGACGGAGCCTCGCACTCCCGGCTTTTTTGGGGGGGCGGGGTGTGGGGGCTTGGGGGCTGTTTCTAGCGGCTGGCGGCGATCATTCGGCGGAAGCGGCGGAGGCTGTAGGTCATGCAGAGCAAACCCATGATCCCCACGACTGCGAAGTCTCTCCAGACAACGGCCCAGCCCGCGCCTCGGTAGATGATGGCCTGCGCAAATCCCACGAAGCGGGCTGAGGGGAGGTACCAGGTGAACCGCTGCAGCCACTCGGGCTGACTCTCCACCGGCGTGTTGCCCCCCGACAGCAGTTGCAGCATGATCACCAGCAGCACCACCAGCATCGCGAACTGCGCCATCGTCCGCGAGATTGTGCCCAGCAACAGCCCCAACGCGGTCGCGAAAAACAGGTACAGCACCACCCCCGCCAGGAACAGCCCCGCCGAGCCCGCGATCGGGACCTGCAACATCCCCCTCACCACCACCACCAGCGCCAGCGTCGTCGCCAGCAGAATCACCAGGCCGTTCGCCCAGATCTTCGCCAGGGCGATGTCGAGCGACGTGAGCGGCATCACCAGCAGATGCTCGATCGTTCCCTGCTCCCGCTCACGCAGCAGGGCCGCCCCCGTCAGCACCATCGTCAGCAGCGTGATCTGGTTCACAATCGCGACCACGCTGGTGAACCACGCTGTTTCACCGTTGGGATTGAACATCCGGCGGGTCACCACCGCGATCGGGGGAGGAGGACGGTTGTCGCTGCGGCTGAGGAAGCTGGCGACCTCCTGCTGCACGATGTTCTGGATGTACGACGAGCCGACTCCCGCCTGCAGCATCGCCGTCGCGTCGATGTTGAGTTGCAGTTCGGGCGTTCGCCCGGCTCGGGCGTCGGCCTCGAAGCGGGGGGGAATCTCGAGCACGAAGATGTACTGGCCCTGGTCGAGGGCCCGGTCGATCTCGGTCTGCTCGATGAGCCGGGGGGGCAGGAAGCGGGGTGGCAGAAACGCCCCGGCGATGCGGCCGGAGAGAGCCGAGCGGTCTTCGTCGACCACGGCGATCGAGGCGTTGTGCACCTCGGAGGAGGTGCCGGTGGCCTGGGAGTAGATGGCGAGGGTGAAGGCGTAGAGCACGAAGACCACGAGGACCTTGTCGTGCTGGAGGCTGCGGAGCTCTTTGAGTCCGAGCCAGAAGATCATCCTGAGGTGCCGCATGTCAGGCCTCCTGCTTCTTGAGGAGCAGTCCGCCCGCCAGCAGCAGCAGGGGGATGAAGGCCGCGAGGGCCAGCAGATCGACGACCAGGTCGGGCCAGAACAGCCCCTTGGTGTAGACCCCGACACTGGCGTGCATGTAGTAGGTGGTGGGCCAGAGCAGGCCGATGACCCGGGCACTCCCTTCCTGCGTCGAGACTGGCTGCATGAGGCCCGAGAACTGCACCGTCGGCAGCATGGTCACGACCGTGGTGACGAACACCGCGGCGACCTGGCTGGAAGTGAGGGTCGAGATGAGCAGCCCAATGCCGGTGGTGGCGAAGACGTACAGCACCGACGCCAGGCCGAGCGTCGGCAGGCTTCCCTTGACCGGAATCTGGAAGACCGTGATGGCGATGAAGGTGAGAATCGCGAAGTTGAGCAGCCCCATGGCGACATAGGGAAGCTGCTTGCCCAGCAGGAACTCGAGGCGGGTGGTGGGGGTGGTGTAGAAGTTCGAGATGGAGCCGAGTTCTTTCTCGCGGACCACGCTGACCGCCATGAGGGTGGCGGGAATCAGGATCAGGAGTAACGCGGGAACACTGGGGACCATCGCGTAGACGCTGTCGAACGTGGGGTTGTAACGGAACCGGGATTCGACACGGACGGGGGACTGGTACCGGCGGGACTGTTCACTGCCCGACAGCTGCCGGCCCTGATCTTCGAGATAGACCCCGAGCGTGCCAGAGACGTAGTTCTGCATGGTCTCGGAGCGGAAGGGGTTGGCACCGTCGATGACCGCCGAGACCTGCGGGTGGCGGCCCCGGTCGTAATCGCGGCCGTAATCGCCGGGTATTTCGAGGAGGACCGAGACATCGTTGGCCCGCATGCGGGCGACTGCTTCGTCGGCCGACTGGGCGGGGGGCGGGACTTCGCGGAACGAGCGGGAGCCCTGGTAGGCGGCGATGAGTTCGCGACTGGCGGGGGTCTGGTCGAGGTCGAGGAACGAAAAGCGGATGTTCTCGACATCCATGGTGATGCCAAAGCCCAGGACCAGCATCAGCAGGGCCGAGCCCACGAAGGCGAACGCCAGCCGGACGGGATCGCGGCGGATCTCGAGCACCTCGCGATGGGCGTAGGCCCGCAGGCGGGCGAGGCTGAACCGGCGGGGGCCGGCGGATTGGTCCGCGGTCGCGTGGCCCGAGACCTGGGCGAGGTCGGCGGCGGTGGGCTGATTGCCCGAGGGGCTGGCCGCCTCGATGCAGCGGATGAACGCCTCTTCGAGGGTGGGCTGGCCCGACTGTTCGACCAGGCGAGCCGGGGCGTCGCAGGCGAGTACCGTCCCGGCGTGCATGAGCGAGATGCGGTCGCACCGCAGCGCTTCGTTCATGAAGTGCGTCGAGATGAAGATGGTGACCCCCTCGCCGCGGGAGAGTTCGATGAGCAGTTTCCAGAACTCGTCGCGGGCGACTGGATCGACCCCCGAGGTTGGCTCGTCGAGGATGAGCATCTCGGGGCGATGGATGACCGCCACCGCGAGGGAGAGGCGCTGGCGGACCCCCAGCGGGAGGGAGTCGGCTGAGCTGTGGAGGTCGTCCTGCAGGCCGAAGCGGTCGACCAGTTCGGCGATGCGGCGGGTGGCGTCGGCGGGGGGGAGTTCAAAGAGGCGGGCGTGGAGCCAGAGGTTCTGCGAGACGGTCAGCTCGGTGTAGAGCGAGAAGGCCTGCGACATGTACCCGACGCGGCGGCGGGTCTCGAGGTCGTCGGCGTCGACGGGCTGTCCGAACAGGAGCGCTTCGCCACTGGTGGGGGGGAGCAGACCAGTCAGGATCTTCATGGTGGTGGTCTTGCCACAGCCATTGGAGCCGAGGAAGCCGAAGATCTCACCCCGTTCAATCTCGAAGCTGACGCGATTGACGGCGGTGAAGGAGCCGAACCGCATGGTGACATCGCGGGCGGTGATGGCGGGGGGCCCGGGAGCGGGTTGGCGGGGGGGGATGACTAGGGGAGCGTTCGCGCCTCCCGGGGGAGTGGGGAGCAGCTTGACGAACGCCTGTTCGAGGTCGGCGGCCCCGACGCGGTCGAGGAGTTGGCGGGGAGTGTCGCTGGCGAGGACGACCCCGTCGTTCATGGCGACGATCCAGTCGAACTGCTGGGCCTCGTCCATGTAAGCGGTGGAGACGAGGACGCTCATGTGGGGCCGCTGCTGGCGGATGGCGGCGATGAGGGTCCAGAACTGGCGACGGGAGAGGGGATCGACGCCGGTGGTCGGTTCGTCGAGGAGGAGCAGGTCGGGGTCGTGGACGAGAGCCGCGCAGAGGCCGACCTTCTGCTTCATGCCTCCCGAGAGCTTGCCGACGGGACGATCGGGGAACGGGGCGAGGCCGGTGGCCTTGAGCAGACCGGCGATGCGGGCTTCGCGTTCGGCGCGGGGCTGATCGAACAGGCGGGCGAAGAAGTCGATGTTCTCGAAGACGCTGAGATCGAAGTAGAGGTTTTTGCCGAGGCCCTGGGGCATGTAGGCGATGCGGGGGCAGACATTGCGGCGATGCTGCGGGTCGGCGAGGTCACCCCCGAGGACGGAGACCTGTCCCGACTGGATCTGGCGGGCCCCGGCGATGAGGCCCATGAGGGTCGATTTGCCGACGCCATCGGGACCGATGAGCCCGACCATCTGCCCGGCGGGAATGTCGAGCGCGACATCGCGGAGGGCGACGACCTTGCCATAGCGATGGGTGACCCCAGCGAGGCGGGCGACGGGGGGGGCAGTGGGGTCGGGGGGAGCTGGCGGATGGGGCACGGCACACTCTGGGGACGGGGATCGCCGGGCGGATGAGCGCGGCCCGCCCGGACGCGACCAGCGCGAGCGGGACGGGGCCGGCGCGGGAGATGCCTCAAGACCGGGACGGTTCGGCGGGGGGTGCCGGTTTGGGGGCGTCTTCGGCGGGAGCCTGGGGGGCGGCGGCGGGCGCGGGGGCGGTGGCGGGCGTGGGTTGCGCTTCGTGAGCTGCGGAGGTCGCAGCAGGGGGAGGCGTGGGGAAGCGGCGTTCGAGGAAGTCGGGCCAGGGGACGGTGTCGTCGAGGCGGACATAGCCCACGCCACGGAGGCCCGTCTTGATGCGTTCGAGGTAGGGGAGGATGAGTTCCGCGGGGAGTTGCAGCTTGACGCGGAACATGAGCTTGTCGCGTTCGCTGCGAGTTTCGACCTGCTTGGGGGTGAACTGGGCTTCGGGAGAGACGAAGGAGACGGTGGCGCGGGCGGCGTACTCGGGGGCGACATCGAGGACGATGCGGGCCTCGCTGCCAACGCGGACGCGGGCCGCCTCGCGCGAGGGGAGGAAGATCTCCATATAGATGTCGCTGAGGTCGAGGAGGGTGAGGACCTTGCCCCCGGCGGGGAGGACCATCCCGGGCTCGGCGAGGCGGTAGAGCACGCGGCCGCGGACGGGGGATTTGAGGGTCATCTCGGCAAGCTGAGCCGATTGTCGGGAGACCTCGGCAGCGGCAGCGAGTTCGGCCTTTTCCGCCGAGCGGAGGGTGGCCTTGGCGACATTGACTGCGGCGGCGCTGGAATCGCGGCGGGCGCGGGATTCGTCGAAATCCTGGTCGGCGATCGCCTTGTTGCGCTTGAGGGTTTCGGAGCGGGCGAAGCTTTTTTCGTTGAGATCGGCAGTGGACTGTTTCTGGACGATATCGGCGGCAGCGCGGGCGACATCTTCGGCGGCCTTGGCGAGCTGGGCGTTGGCCTTTTCGAGTTCGGCCCGCATTTCGGCGGTGTCGATGTGGGCGAGGAGGTCGTCGGGGGCGACCATGCTCCCTTCGCGGGCGAGGACATCGCCAATGCGACCGGCGTACTTGGTGGCGATATCGACCTGGATGGCTTCAATCCGGCCATTTCCCACAGTGATTCCGTCGGGGAGCTGGACTTGAGCCCGTTGGTGGCGTTGCCACGCACGCCAGCCCACGAAGGCGACCGCCCCGAGAACAATCAGTTGCACCAGCCTCTGCACCGCACCACTTTTCATCGCGTCCATCCCAGCCCGGACCAGACGGTCCAATCAATCCAGCTCGTGGCGACAATCGCCGGGGTTCATCGTCCCGCTTGGACGGGTTGGGGTCAACGCACGCGGGTGGTGGGTGGTGAGTGGAGAGTGGTGGGTGGTGGTCGTAGCCGGGAGTGCGAGGCTCCGTCCGAGCACCGCTGCGTGCCCCG
>CAIUHT010001425.1 GCA_903898975.1 uncultured Planctomycetaceae bacterium | reverse complement strand
TGATGTCGCCACGGGTCCCGTTCAGGCTGTCTCTCTGGTGGCCGATTCTCTGGGTTCGCTCCCTTAGGACTGAGAGTCGATCAGCGGCTTGGCGCTCGCACTCTGGCGCTCTTGGGTTGGCGCTCTCTGGGTGATGTCGCCATGGTTCCCTTGCAGGCAGTCAGCTAGCGGACTCAGTCACGATAGCCCCGCTCCGAATCTGCCGGGATCCGCTGGTACTCTCGGTCCCTCAGTTGGCGCTCTTGTTGGCCGCTCTGGGTGACTGGCGTGGTTTCCCCCATCGCGTAGTCGGCCGGTGGTTAGTCGGCTCAAGTGGAGTTGGCCGGGGTGGAGTCGTCTGGGGTGGAGTTGGCCGTAATGGAGTTGGCTGGAGTGGAGTTGGCTGGAGTGGGCGGGGGGATTTCCGGTCGTACTGGTGTGAAGTGGGTGGTATCCGTTGGTGGAGTCGTACCGCTGGATTCCAGCTGTCGCACTTTTGCTGTGTGCCTTCGGCAGCCGGTCTCCGACCCGGGCGGCTAGATTCTTGTGGGCCCAGTCCGCGGCTCTCGAAACTGCCGCGAGCCTGGCGCAGGGCGTCTGGCCATGTGCACTGAGCGTGACGGGATTACTGAGGTGGATTCGCCGCTGGAAGCCGAATTTGTTCGGGCGGAATCCCCAGTGTTCACGCAGACGCCACGCATCGACGGCCTCAACCGTTGCCCAAGCTCGACGATCAGGGGTAGTTGGTGTTGTTGATCCGGACCGTGCCCATGGTGGTTCCCGCCGGGGCGAAGAAGACTGTCTGGGCGTTCGTCACAACGTTGTTCTGCGTCCCAAACAACTGGATTGGGGCCGGGATCGCCGCGAAGACAATCCCGCGATCCAGCAAGGCGGTCTGAGGCGACATCTCCAGGATGTTGTTATTGAGCGTCACGCTCCCTGGGCCGGTCAGCGAATCGAACAGGATGCCCGTGCCACCACCGGTCAGGTCGCGGATGGTGTTGCCGGTCAACGTGTATTGCGGAGCGACTCCTTGCATCCGCACGCCGATGTTGCCGTCACCCGAGCTCACGATCAGGTTGTTCAGCAGTGACACCTGGGCCGCCGAGGTCGACTGGAAATCGACCGCCGTGCCAAACCCACCCGCCAGCTGGAAGCTGTTGCTGGTGATCGCCAGGTTCGTCGTTCCCGTCCCGCTGTTCTGCACGACCAGTCCACTGTTGTTGCCGCCGGAGAGATTGAAAGTGTTCCGCTCGATGGTCCCCGCCAGGGGGCCGCTCCAGGCAATCTCCATTCCCGACGTTCCCGCCAGGGAACCGGCAAAGCTGTTCGAGATTGCCTGCAGGTTCAGGCTGGCCCCCACACCACTCCCTGACGCACCCAGGAAGACACTGTCTCCCGTCGTGGACTGGAAGCTGTTCTGCCGGAGGACGTAGCTGTACGCCATCTGCTCGGTGAATTCGGCTCGCACTCCTCCGCCGGCATTGCCACTGAGGGTGCTGTCCGACAGCTGGAACGCCTGGACGTCGACCAGCCCAATGCCCAGCACGCTGGAGTTGGAGATGCGGGAATTGCCCACCACCACCTGCTCCACATCGTTCGCCTGGATGGCGGTCCCGTTGCTGGCCAGGTCCATCCAGTTGACGGCGACGATGCCGGTGTTCTCAGCGAGAATGCCGACCGTGGCATTCTCGATCCGCCCGGCTGAGCCTGGGGTTTCGTCGCCCCAGACCACCAGCGAGCCCGGGCTGTTGACCACCCGCACACCTGCGGCGGCATTGCTGCTGGAGACCCGGGTCAGATTGACCTCGATCTCGGTCCCTTCGATATCCAGGGCGGAGGCATTCGCCGCAGTCAGGCTACCCCCCTGATCGAGATTGACTCCCTGGGTCACCGCCGGGTTGATTCGCAGCTTGCCCGCCGACCGAGCCCGCAACGCCGTCGCGCCATCACTGGTGATGTTGACGGTCTGCATGGTTGTGGTGCCGGTGTTGTTTTCGAGGTTGATGCCCGCCGCCCCGCGGGCGTCGGTCACGTTGACGGTCTGGAAGTCAAAGGTTCCCGATGAATCGCGGAGATCGATCGCCGAGTCTCCCACAAGATTCGAGTTCGACACCGTGAGCGTCCCTCCCACCCGGACTGCGCCGGCGACATCGATGGCCTCGAGGCCTCGCCCGGCCCGTTCCGAGATCGTGAGATCGTCAAACGAGACGGTCGAACCGGCGCCCAGGTGGGCCACCGTCACTCCCGCCCCGCCTGGCTGAATCACCCGAGTCTGTCCGAGGAACTGAGTGGTTCCCCCCGTTCCGGTGACCTTGATTCCACTGCCACCGCTCGACTGCACCAGCAGGTTCGAGACATCAACCCGGCCGGTGGCGTTCTCCAATTCAAAGCCCTGGCTGCCAGCACCCGAGATCGACACGTTGCCCACGTGGGCTCCGGTGACGCCGCTGCCAAACACGCCGCGACCCGTGGGAGTCTCCACGCGGAACCCGTTGAAATCGGCGTTGTTCGCCAAGACCACTGCATCGCCGACGGCATTCCGCAGGATGGGCTGGGCACCGCTGCCCGGTCCCGTTGGCAGGGCGAAGGTGCCCAGCTCGGGGACGGTCAGGACCTGCTGAACACCGCCGCCCAAACCCCAGAGCCGCTCGCCCGGATTGAGCACCACTTGGCCTGCCGCACCGTCGAGCACGCTTCCTGACTGCACCAGCAGGTAGTCGGCACCAGTTCCCTGTGCCGCCGCGATGCTGGCGAAGGGGTTGTCGACGGTCCCATCGCCACCGGCACCACCGGTGCTGGAGATGTGAGCGAATCGGTAGACCGCGTTGGTCGCCGGGTTGCGTGCCAGCAGATTCTCGATCAGTCGCTGGTGCGTGGCGACCACCGTGTAGTTGCGGGTGACATGTTCGCCCAGCCGACCGGCCAGTTCGCCCGCCGGGTAATTCGAATAGTGGAGTGGCCCGAAGGTCCACGACAGTCCTGCGAACGCCCGTGTCTCGAAGAACGAATCGTGCGTCACCTGAACTTCGACATCGATCCCCGGCACAAGGCTGGCCCGCATCCGCGCCGACGCTCCCGGGATGTCGTGATAATCGTTCGTGTAGTAATACCCGCCTCCGTAGACCCGCAGATCTATCGACTCGGCGATTGAACCGGGGACCGGGATGCCAAACTCGGCATCAAACCCGGTCATCGCGGTGTAGAATCCCCGCGACTGCGAATAGGCGAGATTCTGTCCCTGGTAGCGGAGACTTCCGGGCAAGAGCTGCAGGCTGTCCTGCCGCGACTCGGGGCCCACCGGGAGGTAGGCGTTCCCGCGCAGGTCCCAGTCGGTACCGTAGGTTTCGAGGCCCAGGCCCACCTGCTGGAACAACAGGCTGCGGGTGTCGTCGAGGTCGTACCAGAGGCTCCCGCCGAAGATCCGGCCGACTTCCGGGGCGAGCCAGCGATAGCC
>CAIUHT010001424.1 GCA_903898975.1 uncultured Planctomycetaceae bacterium | reverse complement strand
GGAGGAAGGGGTGGATGGTTTCGAACTGGGCGTGTGCCAGCGCGATCCTGACCAGCGGCGGCAGCATGCCTGCCTCGTCGTGAATGAATTGCTCCAGGTCACCCAGCAGATCTCCCACCCGGTCGGCCGGCGGCGGCACGAAGGCGGCGTTGCCCGGACGGGTACCGCCAATCCAGTTCTGGGAGCGTCGCAGTTCACCGGGCTGCTTCCCGGCACCTCGCACCCCGTCCAGCAGGACACGGTGGGCCTCACACAGGAGGCGCACACTGATGGGCAGCCCGTTGGGATCGCGCAGGTTGTCCTGCACCAGCCGAAAGGCGCGCAGATAGTTGGTGACTTCCTCGACATCGTCCGTGTTGCTGACGGCGAAACCTGCTTCCTCGTCGAACAGATCGGTCAATGTCGCCTGGGTACCTTCGATTTGCGAGGTGAGCAGGGCCTCCTTGCGGATCGCGCTATACAGCAGCCAGTCCACCGACGGCACCAGCCCGGACACCCCGGACAGGCGGGCGAGCGCCAGCTCTGCCTGATGATTCAGGTCGGCATACGCCTCTGGGGCCAGCTCAGGGTTGCTGGGCGGAAGGGGATGTGGGACGAAGGCCCGAGCCGGTTCACCCGGCGTGGTCGAGATGGCGTAAGTGCCCGTGGTCCGCTTCATGCTAAAGTCATCTTTAATGAGAACTTGCAGAATTAAAGAATTCTCTAATACTAAGCGCCAGCATTAAAGCAGCCTTTGATCGGAGGGTCTGCCGCCAGCCGCCCCCCCGCCAAAGATGCCTTTACAGTTGCCGGGCGGCACCTGCCCCAAGAAGCCGGTTCTTGTCTCGATCGGTCATGGCCACTGCCGCTTCAGCATCACGTACTGTTTGTCAGCCTAGGCAAACTGGAAAAACTCTTTCATGGCTGGAACGGTAATCCCCCCGAAAAACCGGGGGCACACGCGGGCGAGGTAACTGCCCGAGACCTCGAACTTCTCGGCGACTCTGATCATGGGCGTCGACCACACCAATTCGTACAGTTCTTCCCTCGTCACCACATCCGTTCCCCTTGTCATCGATCTCGATGGGGACGAGGGTAATGGGGCCTGTCGGGCCGGTGCTCTGGTGGCCGTGGTTGACGACGAACTGGCGCGTATAAATCGTTGATCTGCCGAGTGTGGCCGCTGCGACTACCCGCAGCACAAACGGAGCATGGAGACGGCTCTGGCACGGAAATCGGCCGTTTCGGGCGCGCCTGTCGTCAAGCCACCCGCAACACAGGCGGCCGGAACCCCGCGTGGCGCGGGGATCGCAGGCGAAAAAAAGGCCCGGAGATCATCCGAGCCCTTGTAGATGGTGGTGGGATGGTACCCCGCATCAAACGACTATTGAAAGTACGGAATCGAAGTGCTGCGGGCTGCTGCGAACCCGTGCGAACCGGATCGAAAAGCCTGCCGGTGTGCCATTCGGCGCCGGACGTTCGAACAAGTTTTTTGCTCTGATTGGTCACCGGAAAGGCAGTTCAACCTCGTCTGCTTTTCGGGG
>CAIUHT010001423.1 GCA_903898975.1 uncultured Planctomycetaceae bacterium | reverse complement strand
GCCCGGCGGGCCATCCATCGCCAACTGCGGCCCCTGTTCGAACCTCCCAACCCTCCTCCAGGCTGGCCCCAGTGGTCGGAGGCCGAACGGCAACAGTTGCAAGAGTTGCTGCTGCAGCAGATCTTTCCCGAAGGTGAAGAGCGTCCCCCCGCCCAACCCTGATCAGGCCGATTTCTGATCGCGTGCAGTCGCGATCGGGCACCGGCACTCCCGCTGTCCCGTGACGCCAGGGGGTCGGGAAATCTGAGCGCCTGAGAAGTCTGGGCGCTTGGGCGTCGGGCTCAATCCGCCTCCCGTCGCCAGCGGGGCCAGACCGTTGGTGAATGCCCCACAAGGTCAGCCGGCGTCAGGTCTCGGATCACACCACGGGCCCTGTTTCCCCAGCGCGATCCCTCGGTCGACGCTCTCAGCGGCACAGAACCGGGCCGGCCAGAGCATCTCGACAGACGGGCGCGTTCCGCGTCACGATGTGCTCGGGAGGCGGGTCCAGGTCGCAATCGAAATTTTTGTCGACTGCCACACCCGCCCATCGCCCTGCGTCAGCGACTTCTCGCCGACCAGGACCCGCAGCTCAGTGGGTTGTCCACGCCACGCAGCAAGACCGGCTCGCGCGAGCGGCTGGTCGGAATCTCGCCAGCGGGAACCCTGCCCAAGGGAACTCTGCCCAAGGGAACTCTGCCCGTTGGACACTGGACGATCGCAAGACCAGCCCGTTCCGTGGCGCACTGTCGGACATTGGCCCGACGGGCGATCACTCGCGGGAACTCTGCCAATCGGGACGGACTCCGATTCGAGTCTTCAACCCGCGCGACGCAATTCGCGCTGCCCTGGCTCTGCCTGCGGCCCGATTCGGCCAGTCGCCGTTCCATCCCACTGATGGACCGCCACCGACTCCAAAACCGCCTCCGCCACTTCCACCGCTCGCAGGCCCGCCGCACCATCCACCTGCGGTGCCTCCCGCGTCCGGCACGCCCGCTCGAAGTCCAGCAGTTCCGCGGTCAATTGATCCCGCGTCTGCGGAGACAGCGGCTCCACCGTGATCCAATGCCCAAACACCTCGGCCTTCAGCGCCTCGATGTTGACCCCCGGCTGCCGGGCCCGCTCCAGCGGTCCAGCCCCGTACATCAACGCGGGGGACCGCGCGAAGACCTGCGCGTCCCGCGTGCCAAAGTCGATCGTCGCGCAGCCCGTCGGCGACCACGCCTGCAACGTGCGGCGGGTCACTGGGCTCACCCGGTTGGCCACCAGGTCGGCGACGCAGCCGCCGGGAAATCTCAACCGGGCCTGCACCGCGTCTTCGTGCCCACCCAGGATCGTGATCCCCAGGGCCGAGACTTCGCAGGGAGTCTCTCCCACCAGGTCCAGGACCAGGTCCAGGTCGTGAATCAGCATGTCGTGCACCACGCCGATGTCGGTCGAGCGGAACGCATACGGGCTGACCCGCTCGGTCCGAATGTACTTCGGGTCGCGAATCGCCGGACGGGCGGCGACATAGCCCGGATTGAAGCGCTCGACGTGCCCCACCTGCAGCACCAGCTCGTCACACCGGGCCAGTTCCACCAGCTCCCGGGCTTCGCTCACCGAGGCGGTCAGCGGCTTTTCCACGAACAGGTCGATCCCCGCCAGCAGCAGGTCGCGGGCAATCCGATGGTGCGAACTCGTCGGAGTCGCCAGGACCACCGCGTCCAGCTCGGCGGCCACCACCCGGTAGTCGGGCACCCAGCGGGTCTGGCACGCCTCGGCGACCGCCCGGCCCGCCGTTTCGTTCAGCTCGGCCACCGCCACCAGTTCCACGCCCGGCAGCGTCGACAGAATCCGCGCGTGGTGCCGTCCCAGCGCCCCCGCTCCCACCACGGCTACCTGCAGTCGGTTCACGCGGCTCTCCTGGTGCGCTGTGTGTTCTCGGTGTCGGCCGGCTTGTTCCGGCGGGCCTCGCCCTGCCGGCCCTGGCGACCATCCTTTTGACGTTCCAGGAAGTCCAGCAGCCGCACCAGCTCAATCGGCAGGCTGCCCGACAGGTCGTTCACAAAGCAGTCGCGCACTTCCGCCAGCGTCTTGTGCTCGCGGAACACCATCCGGTGCGCCTGGCGAATCGCCGCGATCGTGTCCGGGGCAATCCCCCGCCGCTGCATCCCCACCAGGTTCACCGACACGATCCGCGGGTCATCCGAACCCGCCGCCAGCATGAAGGGCGGAACGTCGTACGGAACCCGGCACCCACCGCTCACAAAGGCCAGTGTCCCCAGCGTGGCGAAGTGATGCACCACGGCGTTCCCCGAGATGATCGCGTGGTCGTGCACGTGCACGTGCCCCCCCAGCAGCACCCCGTTGACCAGCACCACCTGGTCGTGCAGGTGGCAGTTGTGCGCGACGTGGCTGTTCGCCATCAACAGGTTCCGGTTGCCGATGCGGGTCACCCCGTCTTCTTTTTCGGCACCGCGGTGCACGGTCACCCCCTCGCGGAAGATGTTGTCGTCACCAATCGACACGCTGGTCGACGCCCCCGAGTAGCTGTAGTCCTGGGGCTCGGCCCCAATCACGCAGTTCGGGAAGAACCGGTTGTTCGCGCCGATCGTCGTCCGACCCACCAGCGCCACGTGGCTGTCCAGCCGGCAATTCGGGCCCAGGCTCACCTCGGGCCCCACCAGGCAGAACGGCCCGATGTACACCCCGTCGGCGATCTCGGCCCGAGAATCAACGTCGGCCCGCGGAGAAATGGTGATTGCCATCTGCAAGAGTCCCTTCTACTCGTGGTCGGCCCCGCCTAGGCCGCCCGTTGCTCCGGCCTGGGCCGGGATTCCGCCGGATGCGACAGGCAAACCTGCCGAATGAACCGGCTGTTCAAAGAATGCCCCGAGCGGTGCGCCTCGATCCGCCCCGACAGGTCACACCCCAACAGGGCGAAGTCGCCCACGCAATCCAACAACTTGTGCCGGGCACACTCGTTCGCACTGCGCAGCGTATTGCCCACCACTCCCTCTGGTCCGTAGATCAGCAGGTCCGCGGTGGTCGTTCGCCGGCCATATCCCTGGGCCCGCAACGCCGCCACTTCCTGCTCCAGCACGAAGGTCCGCGCGTAGACCACCTCGTTCAGAAACGCCTCGGGGGTCAGCCGCACCTCGAAACTCTGCTGCGGAATCGGCGACCCCTCCCCGTAGTCCAGCGAGTACGACAGCGTCAGCCCCGGCTCGTCGCTCGGGACGCCCCGCACCTCCTGCCCTGGCTCAGACACGCTCACCGGGTGCCGCAGGTGCACCACCCGCCGAGGGGCATCGAGCTCAACCAGGCCGGCCCGCAGCAGCGCGTCGGCGAAGGCCTGGCTCGAACCGTCGAGGCCGGGCAGTTCGCACGCGTCCAGTTCAATCCGGCAGTTGTCAATCTGCAGACCGGCGAGCGCCGCCAGCACATGCTCGACCAGCTCCACCGTCGCCCCCCCCCACGCCAGCGCCGTTCGCCGTTGCCGGGGGGGAACGTACTCCACCAGGGCCGGAATCGCCCCCGTCCCCGGGAGATCGACCCGCTGAAAGGTGATCCCCGCCTGCTCCGGGGCGGGATGGAACCGCACAGTCACGTCGGCTCCCGTCAGGAACCCGACCCCCTGCACTGTCACCACCCGAGAGATTGTCTGTTGAGGCCTGATCGACATCTGCCAGCTTTCAGCGAGATGAATGAGGCCCGCGGTGCCGGCCGCGGGCCGCTCCGGTCGAACCGCTATTCCGCCGCCGGCTTCACGGGGGCCTTCTTCGTCGCGGGTCGGGTCCCCGACGCCGGGGTCACTCCCCCCGCAGTCGACTGGTACCGCCGATTCATGTACTCCAGCACCGCGTCGGTCACGTCGTCCCGCTTGCGATGCCACACCACCGGCTGGTTCATCTGCGCCTGCAGACGCCGCGGATTGCTGTTGTCGCCATCGCTCCGCAGGTGCTGCAGCACCACGCTGTAGCCGTTGTGCTCGCTCACCTTGCCAATCGCTTCCTGGATCTCGCCGTAAATCGCCTGCTGCATCTGCATCTCGCGACGGGCGAATTCCCGCTGCTTGATCGTCTTGAACGACTCCAGGTTCGCCTTGAGCTTGGCCGCCTCGGCTTCCTTCTTGGCGTAGTCGGGGCTGCCGGCCTTCAGCTCATTCAGCATCGTGGCGACCTCGACCAGCTTCTCCTGCTGGGCCTTGAAGTCGGCTTCGATCTGTTCCTTCTCGACCTTCCGCTCTTCGGCGTAGTCTTTCCACTTGCCGTAGTTCTCGAACAGGTGCGCGATGTCAACCACCGCGATCCGGGTGGCCCGGTCGGCCTTCTCGGCCGGTGCCGCGGCGGGCGCCTGCGCCCAACTCGCGGGGGCTCCCCCCACAATCGAACTCAACAGCACAGTGGTCGTCAGCACGAACTTCTTCACGGAGAGCTCTCCTTGGCAGGGCCGACGACGGGTGTCGGGTCGGCGGGCGGCATCCTTGCCTGATCGGTCGGAAGCGGGGTTGCGGGGCCGATTCCCCGGACAACTCCGGGGCCGGATTCGGGGCGGAAATGTGTCACACTCCGGCAGGATCGTCAAGACGTTTGTACAACCGTCGGTTCAGGCTTTGTAAAAATTGCCGTGGGGCCCTCGTCGCTCCCGCTCCTGTCCCGTTCCGCCGGCCCTCCGCCCCCCCCTTCCCGCATCGCCATTCCCCGCTCCTCTCCTGCACACACGAAGTCGTTCCATGCTCAATTCTCCGAGGAAATCGCGATTTCTCCCGTTCGCCTGGCTGCTGCTTGCCAGCCCTTGGGCTCCCGCCCTGGCCGCCCCTCCCATCTCGGTTCGCGGCGAACGGGTGGAACTGGTCATCCTCCCCGCCGGAGGGACCCTCATCGACTTTCACCTCCGCCAGCGGCCCCTCAACCCCCTGAACTGGGAGGTTCCCGACACCGAAACGGCACGCAGCCAGCTGTCCGCCGCTCCCCGGGGACATTTTCTCTGCCTCGATCGCTGGGGCCCCGCTTCCCCTGCGGAAGCCCGCCGGGGAATCCCCTTTCATGGCGAGGCCGCCGTCGGCGACTGGGAAACCACCGCCCCCGAACAGGACGAACAGGGACAAATCGCGCTGAGGCAGCGGTCCACGCTGTCACTGGCCAGGCTTGATGTCGAACGTCAAGTGACCCTCGAGTCCGCCGAGCAGGTGATCCGGGTCGCCGAACAGGTGACCAACACCGGCCCCCTCGGACGCATCTACAACATGGTCCAGCACCCCACGATTGCTCCCCCGTTTCTCGACGCGGAAACCCTGATCGATACCAACGCCCGCCGTGGATTCTGCCAGGACGTCCCGGTCGACGAACGCCAGTTTTTCGATTGGCCCAAGGCCAATCTGGGCCGGGCGACCGTGGATCTCCGCCACCTGGAGGTCGAGCCGGGCGATCAGGCGGTCTCCGATGTCTGCTCCTTTGTCTTTCCTGAGGGAGTCACGTGGGGCTGGGTGACTGCCACGCATCCCGGACAGCGGCTGGTGCTGGGGTATGTCTGGCGGGTGAGCGACTACAACTGGCTCAATATCTGGCGATTTCGGCAGGGGGAGCGACGGCTGGCGCGGGGCCTCGAGTTTGGCACCACGGGATTGCATCAACCGCAGGCCGAACTGCTCCGGCAGCCTGAACTGCTCGGGCAGGCCACGTTCCGGCACATCGACGCCGACGAAACTCAGCGGCGGACCTACTGGATGTTCCTGGCGGAACTGCCGGAGAACTTTGCGGGAGTTGGCACAGTGGAAGTCACGAGGACGGGCCTGGAGTTGCAGGAACGAAGAAGCGACAACCCTCGCCGAGTGACACTCACGACCCAGTCACTCAAGCCCGATCCCTGAGATCTCCTGCCGACCAGGTTTGTGTTTCCCGACAGCCCGCCCATCGGCCACTCCGCCAAGCCACTCCGCCAGGTCGCTCTCCCCCGGGGGGAGGGTGACGAAAGGCCGGGAGAGGGGTTGCGTGGTCGCTGGCAACGAGGAGGCAAACCTGCGGTCGAATCAGAGGGTGCGTTACCGAGCAAGAGCGACTCTCCCCGAAGCGAGCCTGTAAGGCTCGTTCTACCAGCCCAG
>CAIUHT010001422.1 GCA_903898975.1 uncultured Planctomycetaceae bacterium | reverse complement strand
GCCGGCTGATGTGGCAGATGGAGTTTCACGCCGACGCCTACGAAGCGGAACTGGCCGGGAGCGAGACGTTCCGCGGGACCTTCACCCGGCTGGGACTCATCATGGCCGCGAATGCGATGGCCCGGGAGGAGTTCGGTCATTTCGCCTCGCGCAAACAGCTGGTCGACAATTTCACGCTGTTCACCACCGGGCAGGTCAAGCTGCTGAAGCCCGAGGTGCGGAAGGCGGTTCGTGCCCACCTCAGCGAGGACAAGTCGGAGTGGTACGAGACGCACCCCGCCCCCAAGGATCGCATCCGCGTGGTCGAAGAGGCGGCCCGGCCCGGGGTCTTCACCCTCGACGCCCCGGCCACCGCGCTGTTCCGCGATTTTGACGGGCTGTGTCGGACCACGACCCGGAAGCACTACCGGCAGGTGCTGGGTCGCCCCGTCAAGGAGACCGAGCTGACCTCTGCCGAAATGCTGGTGGATGAACTCGAAGAGACCTCGCAAGGACTGGCGGCAACCCGCCGGTTTGTCGGGGGCGAACCATGTGTCGCCCACGCTCTGCACGGCGATTTTCTGAAGTCCTGGGATCTGGCAGACACCCCGCAGGAAGAGAGTGAATTCGTTCCTCCGCCCACGTCGGCAACCCTCCCGCTGGCCGAGGCCCCGCTGGGGTCTCGAGGATCGGCCTCGAGTGATTCCCCGGCTGGGCCTCCGTCGGCTTCCACCTCGGGTGACTCAGGGCGAACAGCTGCCGACTGGCTGGCCGAACTGCGGGAGGCCCGGGAGCAGCAGCGCAAGTGGCTGGCGACCGCGGCCCAAGCCGAAGAGCGGGTCCGACTGGCACTGGACGAGGCCTTGCGGGCGCACTGCCTGCAGGAGGCTGTGAAGCACAAGCTCGACACCGACCCACACCAGGCCAAAGATGGGCGTGCGCCCATCAAGACAAAGGCCGAGGCACAGCAGTTTCTGCGGACTGCGCAGGGGGAATTGGAGGCCGCGCTGCGCGAGCGCGAGCCGTATGTTCGGGCCTGGTCGCACCGGCTCTGGGCCGCACTGGGGTTGCTGGGGGCTGCCGACTCGGCGGCCAGGCTCCCCACGCAGGGGCGGCTGGTCGCCGAGCGCGATCGCATCTGGCCGGCGGTGACTGATCTGAGCCGGGGGTGGCAGGGGAAGCGAAGCCTCATGCGCGACCTGCAGCGGATGATGATCCTGCTCATGGCGATTGTGAACGGTCGCGACGACGACGGACTGCGCAAGGAGCTGTCTGAGATCCGCGATGAGGTTTATGAGTCTCTCAAGAGCTGTTTCCGGGGGCTGGCCAAGACCCCGTATCCCGAGCCGATCGAACCGCGGCCAGAAAGCCTGGGTCGCGCCTGCTTCACGGGGATTGAGGATCCCGACAACCTGGTCAGTGTGATGCAGACCGCGGGTGAGTTTGTCGATGCGGTCGACAAGCACTGGGAGCGCGTGGTGGGGCAGGCGGTGCTGCTGGCCACCCGGGTCGAACAGGCCTGGGGGCTCGAGCCATTGCCCGAAGTGGCCTGGAAAATGGAGGCAGGGAACAACGAGGGTGGTAACAAGGAGAGCGGGACCGATTAGGCCGGGACCGAGGCCAAATTCCCGCACAGGCCGGCAAGTTGCAGAGCTGCGGCGATGAATCGTCGAGCGGCTGACAACCTGTGGCTGACGAGCTGTGACTGACGAGCTGTGGCGGTGAACTGCCGAGGCGGTCCACCAACCTCGGCGCCCCCCCGCACCGGGTACGCAGCTTTCTTGTCGGGCAAGTGGGGCGACCCTGGCGGGCTGACCCACGCGGGCGGCTGCTGCGAACAGACTTCCCCACCGGCGGGGAGGGGGTCAGTGGCGCGGGGCGGGGCCCAGCACGCGGTACGGAGTGATCAACTCCGATTTCCCCTTGAGCTGTGTCCCGGGGAGCGCCTCGCATTCGAACAGCGGGCCGACCGCCCGCCGGGTCTCGGGGCCGATCACCACCTCACCGGGCTTGGCGATCTGCGACTCGAAGCGACTGGCGACGTTGACCGTGTTGCCGATCACGGTGTAGTCCTTCCGCCCCGCGCCCCCGATGTCGCCCGCGATCACGGGACCCGTGTTGATTCCGATCCGGATCTGAATCTGCTGATCGGGGGGCTGCTGGCGGTTGAACTCGGCGAGGGCCGCCTGCATGTCCAGCCCCGCCCGCACCGCCCGGATGGGATGGTCGGCATACGCGCGGGGGTGCCCGAAATAGACCATGATCCCATCCCCCATGAACTTGTCGAGGGTCCCCCCGTGGCGGAAGATCACCTCGACCATCCGGCCAAACACCTCGTTGAGCAGGTGCACCACCTCGGCGGGACCGGTCTTCTCAGACAGCGCGGTGAAGCCCCGCAGGTCCCCGAAGAGCACCGTCACCTCGGCCTGGGTCGCCAGCATCAGGTCGCCCCCCAGTCCCTGGTTGATCAGCTCTTCGACCACCTCGGCCTGCATGTATTGCTCGAGCTTCTTGCGCAGTTCCTGCTGTTGCCGATTCTGCTCGCGCTGCTCGAACAGGTCGAGCGCCACGGCGGTGAACAGCGCGATCGCCGAGGCCATCTCGGTCTGCGGGGGACCAAACGACATCACGCGGTGCGTGTCGAGATACAGGGCGCCCCGCACCCGGTTCTGCCGCCACAGCGGGGCGCAGATCACCGAGACCGACTCCATCAGGCTCGGCCGCTCGGTTGCCTGCCGCAGTTCTCCCGTGTCGCTCCAGCACATGGTCTGCCGGGAGGCGATCGCCATCCCCAACAGCGTCCGACTGACCGGCCGCCGTTCGGCCTGGGGACTGATGCTGCGATGCACGAGGGTTCGGAACTCGTTTGTCTCGGGAGTCCAGTCGAGCACCGCGACCGAGTCGGCCTCGATGTAGGTGAGCAACACCTGCAGCACGGTCTCCAGCAGTTCTTCCAGCGTCCGGGCCACCTGCAGTGCCTGGCCCAGCTCGCTGAACACCCCCACCGCCTGCACCTGCTGGGTCTTCCCCGAGCGGGCGGAGCCCGAGTCCGACTTGTTGGGATCGCTCCAGGCGATGTTCCCCGACGATCGGCTGACCGACAGGTCCTCCATGTTGATCGCCAGGTCGGGGGCCCGCGTTGCCAGGTGCGGGGTGTCCTTCAGCAGTTTCCGCTGGGTCGAATTCGAATCGGAAACCGGTTCGAGGTGGAACCTGAACTGCAGCTCTCCCAGGGCGATCATGCTGCCGTCACGCAACTCGGCTTCGCGGATCAGCTCACCGTCGAGGTACGTCCCATTTCGGCTCACCGTCCCGTGGCCGTCGCCGTCGAAAATCCACCATTGATCGGCAATGCGCTTGAGCGTCGCGTGGTAACGGCTGACACCCCGCACCCCTCCCTCGACAGCCAGATCCATCTGCAGCCCCCGGGAGCGGTCCCCCCGGCCAATCCGGACCACGTCCCGGTCCAGGTAGAAACGCCGGTCCTGACCGCCGACTTGGTAGCTCAAATGGGCCAGATGCATCTTCGATCCCCGCGACTCTTCGCCGCTCTCTATCTCTCCCGACGCCGGGCCTCATCCCGTTCCCTGGTCTCCCGCCCGTTGGTGGGCCAGCCCAGCCGGTCTCCCGCTCGAAGCCCTCGGACTCCTCGAGGAGCACCCGGTCTCCCTGGGCTTACTCCGCGGGGCTGGCTGGCTTCCCGGCCCCTGGTGCGCCAGCGGGCTTCTCTTGCGAACCTTTGGAGCCCGGCTGGTCCGGGCCTGCAGCCCCGGCAGGTGCCGATTCCTCGGTCCCTTCCAGCCGCCGCACCGCCACCTCCACCGCCTCGCGAACAATCGCCTCGGGATC
>CAIUHT010001421.1 GCA_903898975.1 uncultured Planctomycetaceae bacterium | reverse complement strand
CAGCGGCGTGCTGCTGGCCCGGGTCAACACCGACCAGTCGGTGGCCGACTTCGAGCTGGGTGTCCGCAACTTCGTCAGCGACGTCGAGAACGCCTACTGGGATCTCTACTTCGCCTATCACGATCTCGACGCCCGCAAAGAAGCCCGCGACAGCGCCTTCACGACCTGGGAAAAGCTCCAGGCCCGCAAGGATGTCGACAGCGCCCAGATCGCCCAGGTCAAAGAGCAGTACTTCCGCTTCCAGGAGGAAGTCCAGAACTCCCTCACGGGCAAGCTCATCGAGGGGACCCGCTCCAACAGCGGGACCTCGGGTGGTGTCTTCCGCGGCACCGCCGGTGTGCAGGTCGCCGAACGTCGCCTCCGCCTGATGTTGGGTCTCCCCATCTCCGATGGTCGCCTGCTTCGGCCCACCGAACAGCCCGAAGTCGTCCCGGTCCGCTTCGACTGGAGCATGACCCTCGCCGAATCACTCGCCCGTCGCCCCGAACTCCGTCGCCAGAAGTGGCTCATCAAGCGCCGCGAACTGGAAATCCTCGGAGCCCGCAACTTCACCCTCCCCCGGCTCGATGCCATCGGCCTGTACCGCTGGCGAGGCTACGGGAAAGACCTGATGGACCAGGGGATGGGCCGGGGCGAGTTCGACAACGCCTGGGGTAATCTGCTGGGCGGCGGGTTCCAGGAATGGCAGGTGGGTGCCGAGTTCTCGGTTCCCCTCGGCCTCCGCCGTGGACACGCCACCGTCCGCAACGCCGAACTGCTGCTGGCCCGCGATCGGGCGATCCTCGCCGAGCAGGAACGCAACGTCGTGCTCGACCTCAGCAACGCCATCGCCGAAGTCGACCGGGCGTACGCCGCCATGCAGACCAACCTCGACCGCCTGCAGGCCGCCGAAGAATACCAGCTGCGTTCCACCGAACGCCTGGGCCGGGCCGGTGACCAGTACGTCTCGAACGTGATCACCACCCTCGAGGCTCAACGCCGGGTCGCCGACGCCGCCTCGCAGTACCACCGGTCGGTCGCCGAGTACGAGGTCGCCATCAAGAACGTGCACCTCGAGAAGGGCTCGCTGCTCGAATACAACAGCGTCTCCCTCGCCGAAGGGGCCTGGCCGGTCAAGGCCTACAACGACGCCCTCGTCCGCATCCGGCTGAGCCAGCCGATGAGTGATCGGGCCGTCGAACGGCTCGCCCCGGCCAACATCGTCAGCGAAGGCCCCGCCCCGCAGCGATTCGGGTCGGGCCCCTCACTCCCCGCCCGCACCGCTCCCTCCGAGCTGGTTGCCCCGGGCGAACTGACCCCCAACGTCTACACCCCCCCGTCGCCCGACGGTGAGGGAGCTGCCCAGTAACCCGGCGGACGTCACCTCCCCGAGACCGCCGACCTTGGGACAGCAAACAAACCACCCCGACTGGGAAGTCATTCCCAGCCGGGGTGGTTTGCTTTCACTCTGGTCCAGCCCCCAAGGCCAGCCTCACGTTTGATGCTGCGGCCGGCTGGGGTTCAACCCCCGGCACAATTCACTTGCCCGCCGTCGCCCCCCGCTGCAACTCGGCGGTCAACCTGGTCACCGCCAGCTGTCGCCAGTCCCGGGTCTCGGCCGCCACCTTCGCCGCCGCGGTCGCCGCTTCGAGGGCCTTGGTCATCTCGGGGGTCGGGTTCATCTCGGCCACTGCCTTGTCGGCCGCCGCCTTCAACCCGGGCAGAGAATCGACCACCCCCTTGTGCTTCGCCTTCGCGTCGGCCACCACCTTTTCGGCTGCAGTCTTCTCGGCAGTCACCGCCTCGACCGCCTTCTTCGCCGCCGCCAACGCCGCGTCGGCATCGGCCACCCCCTTCTTTGCCGCCTCAATCACCGCCGCGTCGGTCCCCTTCTCGGCTTCCACCAGGGCGGCCTTCGCCTTATCCACCGCCGCGGTCGCCTGAACCACCGCCGCCTCAGCGGTCTTCAGCCCCTCGACCTTCGCCGCCAGGGCCTGCTCCTGCTTCGTCACCTCCGCCGCCAGGCCGGGAACCGCCCCCTCGGCATCGGCGTACGCCTTCTGGGCCGTCTTCGCCAGCTCCTGCTTGTCGGTGATCTGCTTCTGAATGGCCGCGACCTGCGCCGCTGTCGCCGTCACCGCCGCCTCGGCCGCCGTCGCGTCGGTCTTGGCCAGCTCCAGTCGAGCTGCCACCGCCGCCGGGTTCGTCTGCAGATTGCAGATCTCCCGCCCGGTCGCCCCCTCGAAGACCTTCACCGTGCCGGTCCAATCACCCACCAGCACCACGCCGCGAGCCTCGTTGAACGCAGTCTTCAACCCCAGGTCGGGAACCGCCGCCAGCGCCAGCTGCTGGGCGCCGTTCTGATCCCAGATCTTGGTCACCCGGTCGCGACCGGTCGAAACCAGCCGGCCGTCACGCAGGAAGTGCACCGACGCCGCCCCGCCACCATGCGCTCCCCAAGACTTGATCTGCGTCCCGTTGGTCATCTCCCACAGCCGGACGGTCGTGTCTTCGCTCGAACTCGCCAGCACGTTGCTGTCGACCCGCCAGTTCACCGAGGTCACCATCGACCCGTGCCCATTCAGCACGTAGAACTCGCGCCCCGTGTTCGCCTCCCAGACCACCAGCCCGTTGCTCCGGTCACCCGTCGCCAGCAGCACCCCATCGGGGCTGAACTCCATCGCCGTGATCCAGTCGGTGTGCTTCTTCATCTCGTACTGCAGCTCACCATCAGCGGTCGAGTAAATCCGCACCATCTTCCGCGGTCCACCCAACGCGATCTGGCTGTGGTCAGGGCTGATGTCGGCCCCCAGCACCACCTCGGTCTCGCTCCCAATCTCAAAGACCCGGTTCCCCGTCTTCACGTCGAAGACCACCACCCGGCCCGATTGCCCACCCCGGCCCCCCGCTGCCAGCAGCAGTGACCCGTTCCGGCTGAACCGCAGCACATGCACCGTCCCCTCGGGAAACGGATACACCGCCGCGAGGGTGAAACTCGTCAGGTCGTACAGCAGCACCTGCTGGTGCCCCGACACCGCCGCCAGCGGAGCCCACGGACTGGTCGCCAGTGCCGTCACCGCGTTCCCCCGCTTCGACTGCACCAGCGGTTCGGTCGGGAGGTTCTCGGGCATCGCCGGTGGCCCCTCCGGCTTGTCGGTGCTCACCGCCGTCGGCGAGAGCGCCATCGACGCCTTCTTCTTCACCTTGACGACGCTGTCCTTGTTCTCCAGGGCGCCCGTCTCAATCCACTTCGAAATCGTCGCCAGCATGTCGTCGGGCAGCTTCGGGTCTTTCGGTGGCATCACCGGCTGCTCTTTGTGCGACACCAGGGCATACAGCCGGCTGTTGTCCACATCCCCCGGCTCCACCACCGCCCCCGACGCCCCTCCCTGCATCGTCGCGCCGTACGTCTCCAGCACCAGCCCCCCCTTCGCCTCCCCCTGGCTGTGGCAGTTGCCACACTTCGCCTTCAAGATCGGGGCGACGTGGTCCTGGAAAGTCACCTTCTCGGCGGGCTTGTCTTCACCCCGCGCGGGGCCCGACCCCAGCACCAGGCCGACAGCACAGACGCTCAACAGCGACAGACGCTTCATGACAGACACCTTCAAATCCCGCAGAACAGTGCCGCCTGACCCGGCTTACTCCAGAGTCACGCTCCAGATCACCCGACTCGGCCACACCACCGATTTGACTCAGCCACTCCTCGACTCCACCGCATCCGTCAGCCACGCCGCCAATTCACCGCGGCGTGGCTTGACCAATCAGTGGTTGAACAAAAACTCCCGGCTGTTGAGCAGCGACCAGAACAGGTCGTCCAGCACCGGCTTCGGATCGGCCCCCGCCGGGAACAGCGGAGTCAGCACCGCCATCTCTTCCGCCGTCGGCTTCCGCCCCAGCGTCTTGATGTACAGCTGCTCGGCGATCGCCATCGGCTCCT
>CAIUHT010001420.1 GCA_903898975.1 uncultured Planctomycetaceae bacterium | reverse complement strand
GGCGCTGGAACTGGCGGAGCAGGCGGGGGGCAAGACCGCGGTGCTGGCGGTCGCCGGGGCGTTTCACACCGAGTTGATGAAGCCCGCTGACGAGCGATTGGCCGTGGCACTGGCGGCGACTCCGCTGGGGGGGACGCGGGTTCCGGTTCTTTCGAACGTCGATGCACAGCCCCACAGCGGGCCGGATTCGATCAGGGAGCGGCTGGTGCGGCAACTGCTGTCGCCCGTGCGCTGGGAGGAGTGCCAGCGGGAACTGCTGGCGCAGGGAGTTGACCAGTTCTACGAGATTGGCCCGGGCAAGGTGCTCAAGGGGCTGTTGAAGCGGGTGGATCGCAAGGTGGAGTGCGTTTCGGTCGGAGCGGACGGATAAGCCCGATTTTGGCCGAAGACTTGCGGTTTACATGGTTTCGCAAAGGCGTTATATCTTGCCCCGAGTGAGGCGGAGCGTCTGCGGATCTGAACGAAGTGGGAGGAAGCTTGCGTGTCCACTGAAGAGAAGTTGAGGGAGACCGTCGTCGAGATTGTCGCCGAGCAGTTGCAGGTCGACAAGAAAGAGGTCACGCCCGGGAAGTCGTTCATCGACGACCTCAAGGCCGACTCCCTCGACATCGTCGAACTGGTGATGGAGTTTGAAGAGCGGTTCAAGATCTCGATCCCTGATGAGGATTACGACAAGATCAAGACCGTGGGCGATGCCATCAAGTACATCAAGGACAAAGAAGGCAAGGCATGAAGCGGCGCGTCGTGGTCACCGGCGTCGGGGTGGTCACCGCCCTGGGGTGCGATACCGGCGAGTTCTGGGACAATCTTTGTGCCGGCAAGAGCGGGGTCACCCTGCTCGAGCGGTTCGACCCTGCCGACTTCAAGGTTCGGTTCGGGGGCGAGATCAAGGACTTCAGCCCGGAAGAGTGCATCTCCGCCAAGGAACTGAAACGACTGGATCGATTCTGCCAGTTCGCGATGTTCGCGGCGGCGAAAGCGATCGCACAGTCGGGCATCGACCTCCAGGCGGGCGATCCATACCGGCATGGGGTGGTCACTGGCAGTGGGATCGGGGGTCTGCACGAGATCGAAGAGCAGCACTGTGCGCTCTTCGACCGCGGGCCGAACCGGGTCTCGCCGTTCATGATTCCCAAGCTGATGGTCAACGCCGCCAGCGGGAACATCTCGGTGCACTGGGGCCTGAAAGGGCCCAACACCGCGGTGGCGACTGCGTGCGCCTCGGCGTCAAACGCGATTGGCGATGCGTTCGACCTCATTCGGGCGAACCGCGCCGACGTCATGATCTCCGGGGGCAGCGAGGCCGCCATCACCCCGATGGGGCTCTCGGGCTTCGCCCGCATGAGCGCCCTGTCGACTCGCAATGACGCCCCCCACCGCGCCAGTCGGCCCTTCGACCGCGATCGCGACGGGTTTGTCATGTCGGAGGGGGCTGGCATGGTCGTCCTCGAAGAGTACGAACACGCCCGTCGCCGTGGCGCTGCCATCCTCGCCGAGGTGGTGGGCTACGGTTTGAGCGCCGACGGCAACCACATGACCGCTCCCGACCCGGAAGGACGGGGCGCGGCTCGCGCCATGCAGTTCGCCCTGCAGGACGCCGGCCTCAACCCCGGCCAGATTGACTACATCAACGCCCACGGCACCAGCACTCCGCTGGGCGACAAGGCCGAAACTGTGGCGATCAAGACCGTCTTCAACGGCGAATCCCGCCGCGTCGCGGTCTCGAGCACCAAGAGCCAGTTGGGACACCTCCTGGGGGCCTCGGGTGGGGTCGAGTTCGTGGTCTCGGTCCTGGCCCTCCAGGGTCAGGTCATGCCCCCCACGATCAACCTCGAAAACCCCGATCCCGACTGCGATCTCGACTACGTTCCCAACGAAGCCCGAGGCAAACCGCTCACCAATGTGATGTCGAACAGCTTCGGCTTTGGCGGTCACAACGCCTGCCTCGTGCTCTCGCGGTCCGCCTGATCCGCGGTAACACCGAAGGGTCGCCCTTCACCAGGTTCACCTTTCAGCCGGTGACCTCACAGTGAGCCCTGGCGCCTGGTGTAATCTGTCTCTGCTTGAGGGTTGATCGGTGTCGTCGGGTTGAGAGGCGGTCATTGCAGATCGTGCTCTTCATCCGTCGCTCGCAGGCTGGCCCGGCGCAGCAGGGCAGTCCCCTTGGCCCTGAACGCAAGCCAGGGCTGAAGTGTCCAGGATTCGAGTCCCTGTTGCCGGGGCTCGGTTCTGAGTCGCGACACACACTGCGATTGGCTCCCACAGACAATCCGACCCCGCTGGTGCCCTGCTCCAGCGGGGTCGTTCTGTTTCCAGGGACTCCAGTCTCCCGCTTTTCCCTCGAGTCCGATCGTCAGGCGAGGAGCGTTTTTGCGCCTCCCGCGGTTGGCCCCGTGGGCTCTACCGCGTTCAGGGGGCCTTCTCGGCCAGCATCCCTTCCCGGTGGCTGAACTGGAATTCGCCCCCGTGGGCTGCGACCACAATGGTCGAGCCCTCGGGGATGTTCCCGGCCAGGATTTCGTTCGCCAGCGGGTTTTGCAGCCGCTGTTGAATGGTCCGCTTCAACGGACGGGCTCCGTACGCCGGGTCGTAGCCCTCTTCGGTCAGCAGTTCGCGGGCTTCGTCCGACAGTTCCAGGTCGTACTTGTTGTCCTGCAGCTGCTTTCGCAGTCGCGCGACCTGCAGGTCGACAATCTGGTGCAGTTCGGCCCGACCCAGCGGGTGGAAGACAATCGACTCGTCGATGCGGTTGAGAAACTCCGGGAGGAAGTGCTGCCGCAGGGCGGCGGTGACCCGTTCATGGATCTTCTCGGTGGCTCCCGCCCCGGTCAGGTCCATGATTGCCTGGCTGCCGATGTTCGACGTCATCACCACGATGGTGTTCGAGAAGTTGACGGTCCGCCCCTGGCTGTCGGTGAGGCGTCCATCATCGAGCAGCTGCAGCAGGATGTTGAAGACGTCG